>CAJXXD010000095.1 GCA_913062835.1 uncultured Gammaproteobacteria bacterium | reverse complement strand
CCGGTGTATCCGCCAAGGCCTCTTTGGAGTCTTCGTCATGGACCGCATGCAGATCGGCTGCCCAATGCGTGCGGCGGAAATCATTCGGGAACACCACCGCTTCACGCTCACGAATCGCCGCCAGTTTTCGATAGCGCTCGGCCACCAATTGGTTTTCGTCGAGCTCCATCTCTGGGTGTTGGGTCTGATCGGTCATTACAGTCCTTGCTTCAAACTTTCTTCAATAAAGGCGTCCAAGGCACCGTCCAACACCGCTTGGGTATTCGAGGTTTCGACGCCGGTACGTAAATCTTTGATGCGGCTTGAGTCCAACACATAGGAACGAATTTGACTACCCCAGCCAATGTCCGCTTTGGAGTCCTCAAGTGCCTGCGCATCAGCACGTCGCGATTCCATCTCACGCTCGTACAATTTTGCGCGCAATTGTTTCATCGCAAAATCTTTGTTTTGGTGCTGAGACCGCTGACTTTGGCACTGCACCACCACACCGGTCGGTTCGTGTGTGATTCGTACCGCCGAATCGGTTCGGTTCACGTGCTGGCCACCGGCCCCGGAGGCGCGATAGGTATCAATTCGGAGATCTGAGGGATCGATTTCAATCTCTACGTTGTCATCGATCTCAGGCGCAACAAACACCGAGGAAAACGAGGTATGACGGCGTGCACCGGAGTCGAAGGGACTCTTTCGGACCAAGCGATGCACACCGGTCTCGGTTCGAAGCCACCCAAACGCATGATCGCCTTGAACGTGAATAGTCGCACTTTTAATGCCGGCCACTTCCCCTTCAGACACCTCAACCACGTCGACTTTGAAGCCTTTTTTCTCGGTGAATCGCAAATACATCCGAAGCAACATACTGGCCCAATCTTGCGCCTCCGTGCCGCCGGAGCCGGCTTGGATATCCAAGTAGCAATTGTTCGCATCGGTTTCGCCCGCAAACATCCGCCGAAATTCGAGCCCAGCCACCAGTTCCTCGAGCCGCTCAAGCTCAGCATCCACTTCCGCCAAACCGTCCTCATCGCCTTCTTCCAATAACAGATCGGTGAGTTCGCGTTGATCGGCGATGCCGCTCTCTAATTCATCCAGGGTGTCAACCACAGCTTCGAGGCTTGCACGCTCTCGTCCCAGTGCTTGCGCTTTGGCCGGATCGTTCCAAACGGCGGGGTCTTCGAGTTCTAAATTGACTTCGTCGAGTCGTTCACGCTTTGTGGTGTAGTCAAAGATACCCCCTCAGCACGTCTGTACGCGCTTTCAGGTCGGTAATCAGGGCATTTCTTGCATTGGTTTCCATGCAATATTCCAGTCTGTCAAAAGCCCGAGAGTCTAACGAATCTCGGGGCTTCCGTCTTTAGGCATTTTGCGGGAGGGGTGCATCCAAGTCATCGGCCTCACCCACAGCCGGGCTAGATGGCATGTGACGCTTTAACAGTGCCGACAGCAAGGGCGGCACGAAGAATAAACACAGTAACGTCGACAGCAATAAACCACTGAATACCACGATACCGATGCCCCGATAGAGCTCCGACCCTGCACCTGGAAACACGATCAAAGGCAACAAGCCAAACAAACTGGTCGCCGTCGACATGAAGATGGGCCGAATGCGGTTTTTGGTGGCTTCCAACACCGCTTGATCCACGGAAAAGCGGTCATGACGCACATGCCAGAGTGTCTGCTCCACCATCAAAATGGCGTTGTTGACGACCACCCCGGTCAGAATGACAAAGCCAAGCATCGTCAGCATATCAAGCGGCTGGTCGACGAAGAGATTCAACGCCGACAAGCCGATAATACCGCCGCTGGCCGCAATGGGCACGGTCACCAGAATCACCCAGGGTAACCAGAAGCTTCTCAGCAAAATCGTCAACAGCAGATAAATGACCGCAATGGCCATCAGCACATTGGTTTGCATCGCACCCCAGGCTTTCGACAACTCGTCGGCAGCACCCGAGAGTTCCATGCGAACCCCGGCCTGACTGCTTTGATTGAACGGATCAACAATAGCCTCTTGCACTTGGGCGATCGCAGTCTCTAAGGGCACCGACTCGTGCAACCTAAGCACAATGGTCATCGCGCGCTGACCTGCTTTTCGGATAATTTGATCCGGTGCAGACTCCAGTGAAATGTCCGCGACCTGACCCACTTTGATCAGGGATCCGTCGCGGGTCACGATTGGGATGTCTGCGATGTCCTCAAATTTTGATTGCTCTCGTGTGCCCGCGGTCAAGACCAACTCGATCAGATCGCTCTGAAAGGGAATCTCCCGCACGCGCACGCCGTCGTTGTAAACATCCAACGCTTGCGCAAAATCGCGCGCCGACAAACCGGCTCGGGCTAACTTCTCAGCATCCGGTCGCACCACCACTTCTGGACGACTGGCATTTTCAGAGGGCCGAACACGCACCTGATGACCGGCATCACTTGGAAACAATTCTCTAACGGTTCGCTGAGTGTCTCGCACCACCGGCGCCACCGCCTCAAAATTCGGCCCCAAGACGTCGATTAAGATGGCCCGCGATCCACCCACGGAGCGGCCAAATAAGGACGCCTGTGTCACAAACACACGGGCACCCGGCGCACGCTGAACCGGCTCAACCAGCACGGGAATCAGCTCCCGGATCCGAGACGCGTCCTCGGTCGCAGCCCCTGCAAAGGCACCGCCATTGAAAGCCACAAAAAAGAATCGATCGATCGGTGGACCGTTCTCTGGATTCGGATTCTCCCAAAGAGGACGAGCCACATCTTCCATCGACTGCGCAAAATCAAGTGTCGCCTCCCGAGTGTAGCCAGGTGGTACCGAGATTCGACCAAACACAAAGTTTCGGTTGCCGTCTGGGAGGTAATCCAAAGGCGGCATCAGAGCGACTAAGCTGACCACAGAGCCCAGTATCAAGACAGCCACAACCGTCAATCCGCGTCGGGTTGATTGAGTGACCCATTGTCCGTAGTTCAGAACAAGTTGTTTAAACCCAACACCCAGATCATCGATCACAGGCATTCGGCGACCTTCACCGGGTGCTCTCACAGTGCCTAGAATCTTCGACGCAAGCGCAGGAATCACCGTGACCGAAACGACCACCGAAATCAGCACCGACACACTGATCGCGACCGCAATGTCTCTAAACAGCTGACCCACAGGCAAATCCAGAATCAGAATCGGTACAAAGACCACCACCGTCGTTAACGCAGAACCCAAAATCGGGGCCCAAACCTGACGAGCGCCCCAATAACCGGCCTTCATCAAAGGCACACCGCCTTGCCTTAAACGATAAATGTTCTCAAGACTGACAATGGACGCATCGACCACCATACCGACTGCAAAGGCCAACCCAGCCAGTGAGATGACATTGATCGACAAACCAAGTGCACTGATGGCCACAAAAGTACTGACGATCGACACCGGAATCGCAATCATCACGATCGCGGTCGGTAACACCGCCCGGAGAAATGTAAGAAGCACACTGATCGCCAAAGCTCCACCGATGATGATGTTACTTTGCACCAGATCCAATGAGGACCCGATGTAGATGGTCTCGTCATAGACAATGCGAAGATCCAATCCTCGCTCAGCCAAAATACCCTGGTTTAATCGAGCCACCTCAGCCTTCAAGGTATCGAGTGTCGCCACCACATTGGAGGCCGGCTCGCGAAGTACGGCAAAGGTAATAGCCGGCTTGCCATTCAGTCGACGAAAACTGTCGGGGGTTTTAAAGCCCAGTTCGACCTCGGCCACATCCGATAAACGCACCACCGAGATTTGACCGTTTCGAGCGTCGGTACGGAGCACCAGGTTCCGTGCTGTCTCTGGCGTGTAGGTAATGGCTTCGGTACGGAGTGTAAAACTACGACGGCCTTCAGTGATCTCGCCTGCGGTCAGTTCAGCAGTCGACCCTCGGATGGCTTCGGCAATCTCAGCCACCGATAAGCCATAGGCTGCGACCCGGTCCATATCGAGGACCACACGGACTTCGCGATCAGCCCCGCCACGCACCGTCACTTCAGAGACACCATTGATCCGGCTCAAGGGTTCAACGATTAAGTCATCGACAAAATTGCTGAGTGTGTCGATGTCCACATCAACCCCGTCCATCGCCACTAAGGCCATCCGAGCGATCGGACTGTCGTCGGAGTTTGAGGTGTTGACGGTCGGCTCACTGGCTTCTGCCGGCAAATCCGACACCCGAGACAGCTGGCTTAAGAGTTTGACTAAGGCGGCGTCCATGTCTTGACCTACGCCGTAGGTCAGCGTGACGCGTGCAGAACCGCGACGGGAGTCACTCTCTACACTTTGTACGCCATTCAATCCGGTTAGCTCTCGCTCCAGCCTGAGCACAATTTCCCGCTCCACATCTTGAGGGGACGCACCCGGCCAACTGACCCGAACCTGCAACACCGGCTTATCGATATCGGGCGTTAACTGAATCGGAATGCTCTGCAGAGAAGCCACGCCAAACAACACCATGGCCATAACAATGGCTAAGACGGCAATGGGGTGCGCAATCGCAGAACGAATCAGACCGTTCATGAGTTTGACCCTACGATGTCAACCGCTTGGCCCTTACGGAGACCTTCCTGGCCTTGGATCACCACTTGGTCGCCCTCGGCGATGCCCTCGACGATACCAATGCGACCGGGCAACGCAGCGCCCAATTGCACGGATCTTGGCTCAGCCACACCGTCGACGATCACCACCACACGGTGACCGTTCGCAGTCGGCATAATGGCATCCTTGGATACAGTGACTTGCCGAGCAAGCCCACCGAGCGGCAATTCGACAGTCGCTGCCTCTCCGACCACCAGCGGCAGGGCCAAGTTCGAGGGCACCGTTAACCGGACACTGCGTCCCCCTGTGCGTGGGTTTTCTTCAGCGAGCAAAGCGCGAACACGCACATCGATCGGCTGGCCCCGCACGCTGGCACTCAATACCTGCCCGATGGCTAACGCATTAAACGCATCGGCTCGCACCTCAGCGTCCAACTCCAATCCGTCATCCGGCAAAATTTC
>CAJXXD010000094.1 GCA_913062835.1 uncultured Gammaproteobacteria bacterium | reverse complement strand
TCGGGACGGCAGGATTTGAACCTACGACCCCTTGCACCCCATGCAAGTGCGCTACCAGACTGCGCCACGCCCCGAGAGCGGTGAAGTATACAGCGAACTAATCAGACAGCAACCGCCGAACGTGCTCGAGCTCTCGGATCACCTCGCGAAGGGCCATGCCCTTGGAGTCGTCTTGCGTCGCTTCAGACCGAGCGGCGTCCTCGTCCTCGATTCGCTGTTTCGCACCTGAGAGGGTGAAGCCTTGTTGATGCACCAACGCACGGATACGCCGAATCATGATGAGGTCTTGATAGCGATAATACCGGCGGTTGCCCCGACGTTTATCGGGCTCTAGCTGCTCAAACTCTTGTTCCCAATACCGAAGCACATGGGGCTTCACGCCACACAGACGGCTGGCTTCACCAATGGTGAAATAGACCCGATCGGGGATCTGAGGCAGATCATCGTCGAACAGGTCTACGGTATTCATACATCGTCTACCGGATGATAACGCTCAACCTGCGAGCGAAGCTTCTGTCCCGCTCGGAAGGTCACAACCCGACGGGCGCTCACCGGCACTTCCTCGCCAGTTTTTGGATTTCGGCCAGGGCGCTCTTTTTTGTCACGTAATTCAAAATTACCGAAGCCGGATAATCTGACCGGCTCACCGTCAATCAAAGAGTCACTGAGTTCCTCAAACAAAAGTTCCACTAGCTCTTTAGCTTCCCGCTTGTTCAAGCCTACAACCTCGTTGAGGTGTTCCGATAAATCAGCCTTCGTTAGTGCTGCCATGCGCTTATCCTCTCAACTCGGCGTTTAGCTTTGTCTTTAACACCGAGACCACCGCCTCGATCACTTCCTGAATCGCCGCCTCATCCAAGGTGCTCTCTGTATCTTGCAAGCTCACCGTTAGGGCCAAGCTTTGCATCCCCTGGCTGACTCCCGGTCCTTGGTATACATCAAATAGCTGCACATCCCGAATGCGCGAGTCGTTCACCGACGCGACCGCGGAACGTACATCGGCCCAAGTGATGGCCTTGTTCACCAAAACGGCCAAATCCCTCGAAACCCGAGGATACCTCGAAATGGCTTTAAAAGCAGTGACTTGGCCAGATAAAAACGGCGCCAGCTTGGCATCCATCAAATACAGCGGCTTGGGTAAATCCAGACTTTTCGCCCATTTTGGGTGCAAACGACCGGCGACACCGATCACCTGACCATCCACCGACAGTTCGGCTGTTTGGCCTGGCGCTAAGGCGGGATGCGTCGCAGGCGTCCAAGTAATCTCAGGGCCTCCGTTGAGCTGGCTGACGCCTGAAATCAGACCCTTCAGATCAAAAAAGTCGACGTCTCGGGCGCCCTGAAAATGGACGGGGTCCACCTGACCATAGAGGGCCAGGCCCAGTCGCTCTGACTGATCCAATCCGGCATCTGTTCCGACAAAACACTGGCCCATCTCAAACACACGCACTCTCGAGGCCTGACGATTCACGTTATGGCGCACTGCATCAACCAAACCCGGAAACAATGAACGCCTCATCTCAGCCATATTCGACGCAATAGGGTTTGCTAGCCGCACCCCGACCTGCCCATCGCCCAGCATGGCTTGGCTTTCGGGCGCAACGAAGCTATAGGTAATGACCTCTTGCAGATCTTGGTCAACCAGATAGTGCTTCAAGCGACTCACCGGAGTCTCCGCTTCCGGAACCGGTGCCATCGATACCGCCTGAGCAGGTAGCGATACGGGCAAGTTGTTGTATCCGTATATGCGCGCCACTTCTTCAACCAAGTCTTGCTCGATCGACAAATCGAACCGCCAGCTTGGCGCCTTGCAGCGGAAGCCTTGGGTCGTCTCAGCGACTTCGCAACCTAGTGCCTCCAACATACCACTCACTTGCGACGCAGGCAGATCAATACGCAATTGTTGACGCAAGCGACTGTGTGTCAGCTCAACCTCACGGATTGCCGGAAGGTATGCCGGTTCTTCGGTGGTCACACGTGGCCCTGGCTGTCCGCCACAGATTTCAACCAAAAGGGCTGTCGCCCGCTCACTGGCGCGCTCTGCCAATTGCCAATCCACGCCTCGCTCAAATCGCGCCGACGCATCGGTGTGCAAGCCAAAACGGCGCGCCTTACCGGCAATGACAATGGGATCAAAAAATGCAGATTCCAAAAACACATCGCGAGTCGACTCAGAGATCCCCGAATGCTCGCCGCCCATGATCCCCGCCAGAGCCAAGGGCTTCTCAGCATCGGCAATGACCAAAATGTCATCACCGAGGGTCAATTCCTTACCATCGAGCAAGGTCAGTGTTTCGCCCGAGCTTGCGAAGCGAACCTGGACTTCCTGGCTGAGCTGCGCCAGGTCGAACGCGTGCATCGGCTGGCCTAACTCGAGCATGACGTAGTTCGTGATATCGACGACCGCATCAATTGAGCGAAGACCCGACCGGCGAAGTCGCTCGACCATCCAAAGCGGCGTAGGTGCCGTGATATCGACTCCTTTAATGACCCGACCCACATAGACAGGGCATCCCTCAGGGGCCATCAAACGAACCTTAAAGCGGTCGTCCACCACAGGACTCACGGCATCACAAGGCACCGCATTGAACGTTGTCTCAGTCAACACAGACAGCTCTCGGGCAAGCCCTGTGATCGACAAACAGTCACCCCGGTTAGGCGTCAGATCCACTTCCACTATGGCATCCGGCAGTCCAAGGTAACGATCAAGTGATTCGCCCACAGGGGCGTCCGACGCCAATTCCATCAGCCCATCTCGCTCATCCGAGAGACCCAATTCGTCGGCACCACAAAGCATTCCCTGAGACACTACACCGCGCAGTTTGGCTTCTTTAATCTGAAAGTCTGGACCAACCTGGCCACCGACCTTAGCAAAGGGGGCTTTGAGACCGGTCCGTACATTGGCGGCACCACAGACCACTTGAAACGTCTCTGAGCCATCGGTGACTTCACATACGTTCAGTTTGTCAGCGTCCGGATGCGGCGACACCGATACGACCTCGCCGACCACCACCTGCGAGAAAATGTTTGAGGCCGGCTCAATCGCATCGACCTCAAGCCCCGCCATAGTCAACCGACTAACCAGCTCATCATCGGAAATATCCGCCGGGCAAAGGCTTTTTAACCAAGAAATACTTGCTTTCATGCTTATCCGTGAAACTGTTTCAGAAATTGCAGGTCATTCTCAAAGAACAACCGAAGATCACCGATGCCGTATCTCAGCATGGCCAAGCGCTCAACGCCCATACCAAAGGCAAACCCGGTATAGATCGAGGTGTCGACGCCTGTCTGTTCGAACACCTTCGGATGCACCATGCCGCATCCCATGACCTCGAGCCATCCGGTCTGCTTACACACACGACATCCCGAGCCTTCGCACATGACACATTGCACATCTACTTCAGCCGACGGCTCAGTGAATGGAAAATAACTGGGCCTGAATCGCACATCGAGGTCTGCCTCAAAGAACCGGTTCAAGAACATCACTAAGGTGCCCTTCAAGTCCGAGAAGCTGATATCTCGATCCACCACCAGTCCTTCAATCTGATGAAACATGGGCGTATGGGTCAAATCGTGGTCACACCGATACACACGACCCGGCGCCACGATACGGATCGGCGGCTCATTGGACATCAGAGTCCGAATTTGCACGGGCGAGGTGTGTGTTCGAAGCACACGGCCGTCTTCAAAATAAAAGGTGTCATGCATCGCTCTGGCCGGGTGATGCGATGGAATGTTTAGCGCTTCAAAATTATGCCAATCGTCCTCGATCTCAGGACCCGTGGCCACTTCGTATCCGAGCGATGCGAATAGGGTATTCAGGCGTTCCAGGGTGCGCGTGACGGGATGCAAACCGCCCACGGCTCTTGGCCGACCAGGCAAGGTCACATCGATCGCATCGCGCGCGAGCGCTAGGTCCTCAGCTGCCTGCTCAAGTGCTGACTTCTTGGTTTCAATGGCCTCAGAAACTGCATCTCTGACCACATTAATTTGTGCGCCGGCAGCCGGACGGTCTTCAGGCGGCAGGCGACCCAAGGTCTTCATCTGCTCGCTGATTAATCCTTTCTTGCCCAGATACTGAACGCGCACTTCGTCTAAGCTTGCTAAGGACTCAGCCTGAGACACGGCAGAGAGCGCTTCGTCTTGAATCCGTTGTAATTCGGTCATCTTCTATCCAATCGCATAAAAAAGGCCGCGAGGAATATTCCAGGCGGCCTTCTCGTCAGTCACCTCGTGGGTGACCGCTTAGCCTTTCGCCTGCGCCAATGCGGCCTTTGCCTGCTCTGCTAAGGCAGCAAACGCAACCTTTTCATGCATAGCAAGATCCGCAAGAACGCGACGATCCATCTCGATATTGGCTTTCTTCAACCCATCGATGAAACGGCTGTAGCTCAAACCACACTCACGGGCACCGGCGTTAATCCGGGCAATCCACAGTGCGCGGAACTGGCGCTTCTTCTGGCGACGGTCACGATAAGCGTACTGGCCTGCTTTGATGACCGCCTGCTTGGCGACGCGGAATACACGCGAACGTGCACCGTAGTAGCCTTTGGCTTGCTTTAAAATCTTCTTGTGACTGGCACGTGCGGTGACACCGCGTTTAACTCTAGGCATGGGTCTCTCCTTTTACCGTGTACCAGGCAGCATACGATGGATCAGCTTGATATCAGCGGCTGCCACCATCAAGGTTCCGCGCAGGTGGCGCTTCCGCTTGGTCGGCTTCTTGGTCAAAATGTGGCTACGGAAAGACTGCTTGTGCTTAAAGCCCTTGGCAGTCTGGCGAAAGCGCTTGAGAGCGCCCGAGTTACTTTTCAGTTTTGGCATGTTTCCTTTTCACTCCGCATTAGAGCTTTCGCTCTCATTTCTTTTTCGGCGCGAAGACCATGATCATCTGACGGCCCTCTAACTTAGGGCGCGCTTCGACAACACCATACTCTTCGAGGTCCTTTTCCAAGCGTTCGAGCATTTGCATGCCGAGCTCTTGGTGGGCCATTTCGCGACCGCGGAACCGAGTGGTTACCTTGG
>CAJXXD010000093.1 GCA_913062835.1 uncultured Gammaproteobacteria bacterium | reverse complement strand
GACATCGTCCGACAAGGGCTTAAGGTCCTAATCAAAACCCTGCCACCGGCCGCACTTTCCACGCTCTTTGCTGTGGGGTGTGCGCTCTTAGGCGCGTATCTGGCACATCGAATCCTTGGGTTTCCACTGATTGATACGGTGCTTGGATTTATGCCGGGGGCCTTTCAAGTGATGCCGGTCGTGGCCCTTGAAGCCGGCGCCGATGCGTTATATGTCACCACGCACCATTTGATTCGTGTGCTGGCTATGGGTTTAATCATTCCGCTCTTTGTCACCCTATGGAAACGCACTTAATGTACCTTCGCCACTATGACCGCGCCCACAATGCCGATCTGACCCAATGGATTCCTTGGACTCATCAGGGGGATGTGCTCGGTTACGTGCAACCGGCCTTTCGAGACCGAGGTCTTGAATTCGGACTCTGGCGTTGGGATGGCGATCGATTGGCCACCGTAGAGCACGAAAGTGCGGCCCTAACCGACCAATTTGCCGCCTTTGCGGACACGGTGTTCAAAGAGGGACTCTTAACCAGTTGGGTCGGCGAGCCCTTCCCCGTCAAAGCGACTGTTGAGGAAGACACTCGATTCACCATGGAGCGCACCCTGACCGCGCGTCTTGGTTGTTTGACCTTTGGCGTTCACCTCAATGGCTACGTCGTCACCCCCGAGGGCCTTAAGCTATGGGTGGCCACTCGATCGAAGCAGAAGCCCACCTTTCCGGGACTCCTAGACAACATGGTCGGCGGCGGCCAGCCGGAAGGCTTGGGCTTATTTGAAAACATGATCAAAGAATGCGGTGAAGAAGCAGGGATTCCGGAAGCACTGGCGCAACAGGCCCATGCGACCGGCACCATCAGCTACTGCCATACCGATGGCCGCGGCCTAAAACGCGATATCTTGTATTGTTATGATCTGGCGTTACCGGCCGACTTTGACCCGGTGTGTGCCGACGGCGAGGTGGAGTCATTTGAGTTATTGCCGATCGAGTCGGTGCTCGACCTCATCGCGACCACGGACCGGTTTAAATACAACTGCAACCTGGTGATCGTGGATTTTGCGATTCGGCACGGTGTGTTGACCGGTGACAACACACCCGAATACGCGGCCCTGTGCGCCAGAGCCAACCAATTACAATGGCTTTAACCTAAGTTTCCGAGCAGCCTTAAATCCATGGGTGTTCGCAGGGACGGATCCTCATTAAGGCACGGTTCATGGCCGATGACTTCATCGTAGGCACATTGATGCACAACCACCGCCTCACTGGCACCGACCTGCGCTAAGGCAATGCCCGCTTGTGTGGAAGATTTGAACACCTGATTGTCCCCTTGGTCATTTTTCAGCATGGATTCACCAACCTCGGTGATTACTTTGACCAAATAAATGATGCCTTCAAAGGCATGAATCTCAAATTGAGGCGTGCGACCACTGGCCAAGAGGCCCTTAATGTCTTTTAACGTCATACAGCGTTCCGAGTCAGGCGACCGGCACGAAGCTCCTGCAATGCCAAACGCAACTCATCCAAGGACGTTGGGGCCTCAATGCCCAAACGCTCGATTAGCTCCAAGTGGGGGTGAAGTGCCTGACCGCCGACAAATACCGACACCGAACCATCGAGCTGCTGTGCGAGGCGAGTCAGCTCAGTGGGGATGCGTGGATCGTCCGCTGGATAGGTCAGCGACAAGCTGATCGCTTTGGCACCAGACTGTTTAGCGCAGGCCGCAATTTCATCGGCCGGTGTGCTTGGACCCAGATACAAAGGCTGCCATCCGTCAACCGATACCAAGGCCGCCACCATTAAGGCGCCTAGCTCATGCAACTGCCCAGTCGGCGTGGTGATCACAATCTTAGGTTCGTGACCGGTGAAGTTTTCACGAAACCGAAACGCACCCAAGAACGTTCGCAGGTGAGCGGTCGCCAGATGCTCATGGGCAATCCGAAGCTCGCCACGGCGGGTCGACTCGCCCAGTTCGCGCAGAAAGGGTGCCAGCGTTTGCTGCAAAAATACGGGAACCGACTGGTTTACTAAGCCTTCTTGCAGCAATTGGTCAAACGCATGCTGATCCATCGAGGCCACTGCGTGCATCATGGCATCGACTAGGTCTTGCTCAGCCTCGCGCGCGCCTTCGGGGTTCCAACCGGTTGGATACACCGGTGCAGACTCAAGCCGATCTGAATACTGGGTGTCCTCAGATACGACATCACGCAAGTCTTCAAGCGAGAGTGACGCGATATCGGCCAACCGACGCCCGGCCTGTTTCGCAATACGAATGAGCCGCAAGCGTTCGATGTCATGGTCACTATACAACCGTCGCTTGGTATCACTTCTGGCCGGGTCCACAACCTGATATCGTTTCTCCCAAGCTCGGATTAAGTCGACGGTCAAACCGGTGCGATGAGCCACCAAGCGAATAGGGTGCTTGGGCTCAGATCCGATGCTTGAAATGGTTTCGAGGACAGCCATATTGGAAGTGTGGCTAATTTGTCCGGGTTTTGTCCAGATATTTGGTGAACATGCGCTTTTTTATCATCGCCCTCGTCGTGCTCGCTCTGTTCTATTTATTGAGCCGAAAGTCTTCTGTGACCTGGGTTCAAGAGAATCGTTGGAAGGTCATTGGTGGGGCTGTTGCGATCGGTATTTTATTGCTGGTGGTCACCGGTAAGTTGCCCGCATTGGCCGCTCTGGCCGCGCCTGTGGCTGCTTTCGGCCGCAAACTTTGGATGATGCGTGGCGTATTGACCATGTTCCCGCAAATTCGAAAACTCTTGGGCTTGGGTGCAGCCGCGGGTGCAGCAGGTGCCGCGCATGGACAGAATCGCGAGCCGCGCGGTGACGAACCCATGACGGCCAAACGGGCGGCAGAAATTTTGGGGGTGTCTGAAGACGCCTCGCCGGCTGAAATACGCGCTGCGCATCGGAAGCTGATGGGTAAGATGCACCCCGATAAAGACGGCAATACCTTCCTAGCCTCGTTAATTAACGAGGCACGGGACTATCTGATGGACCGGAATCAAGGCTCTTAAGCAGCGCCTGACCCAGCCCCAAACCTGCCGCGTCATGCGCGTCGTAAATTAAATCGGCACCGGCCGTTTCAATCTGTCCACCGGTATGGCGGGACCGCGTACTGGCTGCAATCACTCCCTCAAAGCCCCGTGCACGCAACTGCTCTGTCGCCCAAGCTAAGGCATCTGGCTCAGGCATGGTCAACACCACCGCTTTCAAGCGCCCAAACCGCAACTTCGCCCAAAACCCAGAGCCTTCGGCATCGGCAAATACCACCCGGCGACCGGCCGCACGATGCGACTCCAACTTACCGGGGTCGGCATCGATACCGACTACCTTTTGCTCGGAATCCACCAAGCGATCAAACACAGCAGTGCCAATTCGACCCATACCGATCACCAGCACCGTGGCCCCACCCAGGGTGAGCGGCTGCTCATCTGGATGCCGGTCTTTTCGCTCAAGCAACAAAAGCCAAGGCTCAAAGCGGGTGTACAGCTCATGCGCATAGTGGTTGAGGGGCGCTGAGATGATGAAACTAAGCGTCACCACCACGGCAATGGTGGGCAGCACGGTCGCCGGGATCAATCCCGATTCCACCCAGCTAGCAGACACAATCAGTGCAAACTCAGAATACGAGAACAGGGTCATGGTCATCAGAAATGCGGTGTAGGCGCGAAGCCGAATCCAAAGCAATAATGTAAATAAGACGGCCAACTTCACAGGCAACAAAGCCAACAGCCACCAGGCATCCTGAAGTACCGACCAATCAAGCGGCACCTGCATCCCAACCGTTAAAAAGAAAGCGATGAGCAACAGCTCTCGAAGCCCCCAGAGCTGAGTCGCCATCTGTTTGGCCGCCGGATGGTTGGCAAAGACCATACCCATCACCAACGCACCCAGCTCACCACTGACACCCAAGGCTTTGAACAACTCGGCACCGAGCACCAACGCAATCAATAGCCCCGCCAATAACTGAAGCTCAGGCTCCAACGACAGCCGACTTAACATCCATCGAGCCACCGGCGCGATGACTGGAATCGCCAATAACAACAATGCCCAAGGGGAGGGTTGTGCGTCACCGCCGAGCGCGAGTAAGCCCACCGCCACCACGTCTTGAAGCACCAAAATACTGATCGAAAGCCGTCCATGGAATGCTCGAATCTCCCGGCGTGCTTCGAGCCCTTTAGCGGCCACTACGGTACTTGAGAAACCAAGCGTGATGGCCAGCGCCCACTTCATCTCGGTCGAAAGATCCTGGGTCAACGCCAGCGAAATGATTGTGGCCGACACCAACAGATGCAGAACGGTCCCGGTCGCCACATCTGCCCGCAGCAACGATTTAGGGCTCATTTTTAAGCCGATCGCAAAGAGCAATAGCTCCACCCCAATGGCGGCAGGTGTCTTGAGCCATCCCTGGGTATCGCCTAAGCCCACGGCGGCAAAGAGCGCACCGGCGAGTAGATAGCCCACCAAAGGCGGCAGCCCGACCCACCGTGCGATCTGCCCAAGCACCCAAGCACCGGCCAACCAAATGAGTAAAACGCTCAGCATGGAACCACACGGGCCTGGATCAAAGGCACCTTATGACCCACCCCAGGCACTTCGCGCACCAGTTTTGGTACCAAATACCCCGGCAACCGATTCAACATGCCCTGATAGAGTGTTTGAACGGAGTCATCGGACAAATAAAAATGAGATGCACCGGCCACCGGGTCGAGCACATTGAGGTAATAGGGGTCGATGTCCGAAGCAAATAGAGCCTCTGACAAATCCACTTGCGCGTCCACGGTGTCGTTGATTCCCTTCAAAATGACCGCTTGATTTAACATCGAGCGACACACTTTTCGCAAGGCACGAACCGAATCGGTCACCGCCGCATCAATTTCCTGTGCATGGTTAATATGCATCACCATCACCACCGGAAGTGGTGTGTCAGCGATCATGCGACAGAGTTTGTCCGTCACTCGATCGGGAATCACCACAGGCAACCGGCTGTGGATACGAAGCCGTCGAATCGTCGGGACC
>CAJXXD010000092.1 GCA_913062835.1 uncultured Gammaproteobacteria bacterium | reverse complement strand
AGTTAAGACGGGCTCGCCGTTTATCGTTGGCTTCCACGACATACCAGGGAGCCTCTGGAATATTGGTATTCCGGAACATCTCTTCTTTGGCCTTGGTGTAATCCTCCCATCGCACGCGCGACTGAAGATCCATTGGCGACAACTTCCACTGCTTCATCGGATCGTGGATGCGCATTAAGAATCGCAATTGCTGTTCTTCGTCGGTGATTGAGAACCAATACTTCACCAAGCGGATCCCGGAGCGCGTGATCATCCGCTCAAACTCTGGCGCGTCTTGCATGAATTCATTGACCTGACTCTCTGAGGCAAAACCCATGACCCGCTCCACCCCAGCGCGGTTGTACCAAGACCGATCAAATAGGACGATTTCACCGGCCGCCGGCAGATGACTGACATAGCGTTGGAAGTACCATTGGGTGCGCTCTTGCTCGGTCGGCTTCGACAAAGCGACCACTCGACAGATGCGCGGATTTAAACGCTGGGTGATGCGTTTAATCACACCTCCTTTTCCGGCCGAATCTCGGCCTTCAAACACCACGCACACACGTTCGCCAGTGGCTTCCACCCAGTCTTGGAGTTTGATCAGCTCAAATTGCAGACGGAGCAATTCCTTAAAATATAGGCGTCGATCCATCTGTGGGGGCCGTGCCGACTTGTAGACTTCGCGGACCTTTTCAGAGACCAGCACATCGTCTTCCAACTCGGTTTCATACAACTCATCGAAGAGATCTTCGAGCTGTATCCGCTTTTCAAGGGCATTCCACTCTTCTGAATCTGTCACGCTCGCATCCTTTCGCAAAACCATCACTTGATCACAGAAATGTGACGCCTTTGTGACGACTAGCCCGGAACGCGCAGCCCTGTAATAAGCACAGAAACACCCTGGGCCGTATTAGTCAGCGACACCGTGGCACCCATGGACTCTGCAATCAGGCGGACCACATAGAGCCCCAAGCCCAGATGCTGGCCACTGGCATCGTTGCGGGTGCCCGAGAACAATTGAAACGCATCTGCGAGCGCCTGTTCCGTCAATGCGGGGCCCTCGTTTTCAATGGCGACGCTGACCGAGGTGATTTGGTCACGAATGGACACCTGAACGCGCCCGCCGATCGGCGTAAAATCCCGCGCATTATCGAACACCTTATCCAGCAGTTGCTCAAATCTAAGATCATTGCCTAACACCCATAGAGTCTTCATGGGCGCATCCAACTCCCAGCGACGGTCTGGCGCTGATAACCGCATACTGTCAAGCGCCTGCTCGGTCAGCCCCACCAAGTCAAACGGGGCCTGCCCGTCATCGCGAAGCGCTTCTTCCAAACTGGCCGCCTCGGTGACTTGCGCCAGGGTCGATTCAAGCTTCTGAATACCCCGTTCCGCGGTCGCACGAAGCCGCGCGATTTGCACTGGATCAGTCTCTTCGGCTAACAATTCAAGGCTCGTTTGAATGGCACTCATGGGATTACTGAGCTCATGTTTTAACGTCCTGGGAATCCGCTCTAAAAAAGCGGTATACCGGTTCAGGTCGGCGAGCACGGTTCCTATGTCTCTGGCTAAATCGCCCACTTCATCGGAGGCCTCAGTGCCACTTAACCGGGGCACCGGTTGCAGGCGGCCTCGCACATCTAAATAGGATTTGAGTTCCCGACGCAATCGGCCAATCCGTTCAGCCAATCGGCCTGAAAACACCGACAGGCCAACCACCAGCGCGGCCAACACGCCGAGTGTTTGCCACCCCAAAGTCACCAGCGCTTGTTGGGCTCCACCGATCACCGAGCTTCGTGGCGAGCGGACTACAACCTGATAGGTCTCACCCCGTTCGGATCGCACCGGAATTACGCGGGTTAAAAAATCGGCGCTGCTCCGATTACCCAATTCGATATCCGAAGGCATTAATCCAGGCAGTTCCGGCAGCGCTGCGGTTTTTGCCACCAGCCTGCGCTCGGCATCGACCACCATCAGTTGCCGTGTATCGCCGGCAAGTCGCCGCGCAAGTTGCATGGTCCCAGGATCCAAAGGCTCGACCCGAAACCGGTACACCTCTCGAACCGGCGACGCCCAATTGTGATCCACCACGGTTAATTCGGTGAAGCCTTGGGTGAAGAATCGCACCGGCATGCGCCACTCGAGTCGATAACCTCCGGCGATTTCCCACCAGTGCGCCATGACGCGGGCCGGCGCCCAGACAGAGGCCTCGGTCTCAATGGCAACTGAGAATCCACCCGGCGCTTCGGTCGCTAGAGTCAGCTGACTTTGCAGATCACTCAATTGCCGTATCCGCACCGCATCAAAAGGCACGGCCTCGGCACGGCCAAACAAGGGTTCACGGTAAAAGCGTGTGGGATCCCGGATCTCAGCAACCAGCGTCACCATCTGATCATACTGACCGAGGTACAACGACAACCGCTCATCAGATAACACCGGATTAATTGCCGGCCAATCGTCCATAAACCCATCGATAACAGACGGCTCCGCGAAAGGCTCAACGGCCAGCCCACGCGAGGCACGTGCGCGGCTCGGTGGCAATGCATCCAGCTCCGCACGCAGTGTTTCTGCCAGTACGCGCATCGATTCCGCTTGCGCTTCCACCACAAACACATCGAGCTTGACGTACGTCTGATACCCAAGCCAGGGCAACAAGGCCACCACCGGCACAAACAAAAATAGTTTCAGACGCAGGCCAAGTCTCATCCGGGCGGAGACTCCCAGCGATATCCCGTGCCGTAGACGTTAATCAGCGCATCAAAGCTCGGATCGATGGCCTTCAACTTCCGACGGATGTGTTTAATGTGCGTACTCAACGTATTGTTCGTGACCACCGTCTGCCGGGTGCGTTCGGCCAGTTGGTCATAGGTCAGAAGGGTTCCGCCCGCACGCAATAACGCTTCTAAGATAGACATCTCAGTCACTGTAAAATTGACATGTTGTCCCTGATAGGTCACCACGGCCCGATCGGGATCTAAGATCAAGGGTCCGTCCTGCAGCACAGAACCTAAAGCCTGTCGGCTTCGATTGGCCCGCTTCAAAACGGCAGCCACTTTCTCCACCAATAGGGCCGCCGAGATCGGTTTGGTCAGATAATCCCAAGCACCCAACCGCAGCCCAAAAATTTGATCGATTTCATCGGTGCGACTGGTTAGGAAAATTACCGGAAGTCCAGGATAGCGATCCAATAACCAACGACAAATACCAAAGCCGGCATCTGGATCTTTCCCCAAATGAATGTCCAGAAGTACCAAGCTCGGCTGCCCAGACAGTGCGTGCAACACCTCATCGGGCGACTCATACCCAGAAACCGTAAATCCCTTTTTGCTCAGGGCATAGGAATAGTTCGCCAGCTGATCGACGTCGTCTTCTACCACCACGATGTGTGAGTGCATCGCCCCTCCTGTCCATTCAAAGGTCAGCTGCTCCCGAGCCCTGACCGCAACCATACCGCGTTTTGCCACCGAAAGCCGGTTCGGCATGGCGCCCGCCCGAGACTCGGTCCGCGTCTTTGTCAGTTCCATCCACACTCTCCTCGAGATTTCGGCTTGCCATGGGCGTCATGGTCAAGCGATCAAAGGGCACTAAAGGGGCCGGCTCGGCCCCAGGATCACTGTCGAAGGGTATAAAGACCCGCATTGGCGGCATCCTCAGAAAAGCGCACTTGGAGGTCCACTCGACGGTCGAGCGCATGGAAACCACAGACGTCGTCCTTGCCCGCATCGGCTTCCCCCCTCGCCTCAGTGTGCAAGACGTCTTTGGGTGCCCCGGCAGCCGCCAACACCGCACTGACCGAGTCGGCTCGGGCTTTGGATAGCGCATGATTGTGTGCGGCACTGCCGCGGGCATCGGCATGCCCGATTAAAGACACGGTCATGCCATCAATTTGCTGGCTGGCTTTGGCTAGGGCCTCGAGCGCCTGTCGGTAGCTCTCTGCAGTCATCGCTGAGTCGGTCTCAAAGTGAACCGATAACGACAGATCGGCCATTAAGGTTTTGAACGCGGCCAATTCGGCTTCGGCTTTCGCGGTCTCGGCCTGCACTTGGGCCAACGCATTTCTGGCCTCGGCCACCTCGGTCTCTAATGCCGTTAAGGCCTCCGTTTTGGATGCAATCACCTGATCGTTGACCACATCGTGTCCCATGAGTGCCCCAAGCGTGCCGCCCACAACCACGCCGACCGGTCCTGCGACGGCAGCACCCAACAAGGCGCCCGACCCAAAGCCTATGTGCTCGGGCATCTGAGACACCGACGTATCCGCCCAGGCCGGTGTGGCTAAGGCACCCACGAACGCCACTTGAATCAATGCTTTCATAAAAGTCTCCTCTGTATTGATGGCGCCATTGAATCGGAGTGCGGAGTCAACAGATGGGAGGAGTCGGTGAGTAACGATGGAGAAGGCGTGGATCAAATCTAGACAGCCATCACCGGCGACACTACTCTGAGCCTAAAGATAACAATGGACTCAGGAGAGACGCATGAAGCATCCTTTGTTAATCGGCCTTTTGTGCCTGATCACCAGCCCACTGGTCATAGCCAGTGATTCAAGACCGGTCGGCATCAGCAGCAGCCTACAAAGCCTAGAAGTACCCCATCAAGGCAGTACCGTCGTCATTGAAAGAAATCCTGATCACAACAACCGGATCGTGGATGATTTCGCGCTGACGTCACGACCCTGCCCGCCGTTTTGCGTGCAACCCATGACCATTGCACCGGGCGTTGAAACCTTAGGTGAACTCGAACTGTTAAAGCTGTTAGAGCAACGCGACTTCGGTGACATTGATGCGCTTCTGATTGACTCACGCACACCGGATTGGGCCGCTAAGGGCATGATTCCGAGCGCCGTTAACATCCCTTGGACCACACTGTCATTGAGTAAATCAGACAGCTTCACGATTTCAGATATCCTGGAAACGCAGTTCGGCGCCATCCCGTTAGATGGACTCTGGGATTTTTCGAACGCGAAAACGCTCCTGCTGTACTGCAACGGGCCTTGGTGTGGGCAGTCCCCGACCAACATCCGCACACTTTTGACCCTCGGCTATCCCGCTCACAAGATTAAGTGGTACCGCGGTGGC
>CAJXXD010000091.1 GCA_913062835.1 uncultured Gammaproteobacteria bacterium | reverse complement strand
CACCAACACCAATCCGATCACGGGATCACAATATAAATGATAAGCCCGTTATCTAGGGTGCTCACCACCCGACTTACCGCTGCTTTGCCAAAGTTCAGCATTCCGCCCGCGCTTCTCGGCTTCATCGACTCGTCGGTCGGCATCTTTTCTCGCAAGCCTGCGTCCTAGCTTTTCTTGACGCCGCCTCTCGTTGTCGACTCGCTGACGCTCTTCTTCCCGAAAAGCTTTATCAAACAACCGCCGGATAAAAGGGCGCTCAAGGAGCCAGAAAACAAAAAGACAGTAAGCGACGAGCACCGAAATCACGACAACAACGGAGCTATCCATCCAGGACACGCGCCAAAATAAAACATCAATGAATTCCGTAGTGAAATCACGGATCCACGTAAACACCGTTTGCCAAACGGACTCAAAGAATTCGATTACGTCACGAACGGTCATGTGCTCACCTGAATGGGTCCTTCAATAGTACTCGTCGTCGGAGGGCACGCCGTCACGTTTAAACGCACTTGAAAGCGCAAGCGCCACCAAACCAAGCAGTCCCAAGACTAAGAGTGGCGGGAATGCGACGCTCAAGATAGCGAGTATCACCCAACCAAAAATGCCTTTATCGTTCATGATCGTCTCCCTGAAAGTTTCTCCACGCTGCAGATGCCGTGGAGCATCTGCAACGTACTGAGTGGGTTGAGTGGCGAGTTCTCATCACTGCCCTTCTACCCATATCTGCGTGTTGCTGTAGGGATTCCCTGCGCCATACGGATTATTAATGCTGTCAGCAGAATAAGGATTACCGTATCGCCCGTACGGATTCGAGGTGGAATCAGCGTCATAAGGGTTATTGCTTAGCCGCCCGCGATAATTGCCGTTACTGTCATAGAGCTTCGGCGCATCGGTGGCGTACGGATTCGTGGCGGATTTGTTGCTGTATGGACTGCCATACTGGCTGTAAGGATTCTTCAATCCGTTGGCCTTGTAGGGACTACCCGCGCCGTAGGGATTGTTCAGACAGTTCTGGTCATAGGGGCAAACCGCAAACGCGCTAGGGGTGACTAAAGCGGCACACGCTGCCAAAACACTCAACTTCAAGATCTTCATAAGACGTACTCCTGTTGGATCGCCTATCGCTGTATTGCGCTCGACGAACATTCAATGCCATGCAAAATGTCATGGCCTATTCTTAACACTACGCCCTTTGTAAGGCGCCGCCACCACTGTACGAACAGCTATGTCGCTCGCGGCTACACGTCGAGTTGAGCCGCTGAAAGGTCTGAACCTGGATCAACTGTAAACTAGCTGTTGACACTTTGCAAACTGTAAGTTTACAGTTGATTCATGGACTACTGGAGAGACTCCATGAACGACAAAACCACATTTGCAGAGAAGCTCGCGGCACTGCGTGCAGAAAAGAAGATGGGCATACGGGAACTCGGCCGCGCCGTCGGCGTCACCGGTATGCACATCTCGAATCTCGAGAAGGGAAAGTCAGCGCCGTCCGCAGAATTGGTACTCAAGCTGGCCGACGCGCTCGATGCCGACCCTGACGAACTGCTGTACCTGTCCGATCAGGTAGCACCCGAGGTGGTCAACGTGATTCATCAGAACCCCATGACCATCCCGAACTTTCTGCGCTCCGCAAAAGATCTGACGCCTGAGCAGTGGGCCCTACTGCAGCAGCAGGTCGAGGACATGACCAAGGGGAAAAAATCATGAGTGCGATGAGCATCGAATTTCCAGAGGTGTCGCTGAGCGACATTGAACGCCAGGCTGAGAAACTGATCGAGGCTTACGAGGACAGCGCGGGTAAGCGAGTCCGTGCGCCTATCCCCGTGGAAAGCATTGCAGAGCATCATCTCGGCTATCAGATCGACATCACCGATGAAGGCCTGTTTGCCGATCCTAATTACCTCGGCGGTATCGTCTTCGATGAACAGGTGATTCGCGTAAACGCGTCCGTCGAAGCTCACGAGGGCCGGTACAACTTCACGATCGCCCACGAAATCGGTCATCACGTACTGCACCGCGAGCATTATCTAGCACATCGCGATACCGATGATCCGGGGATTATGTGTCGAGAGGTGAATGCTAAACCGCTCGTCGAGCGTCAGGCGGACCAGTTTGCCTCTGCCCTGCTCATGCCCGCAGATCTCGTCCGCAAAGCCATCGAGTCCCTGCCAGAGGTGGCCATGGGAAAGATATCGGTAAAAGCCTTACGAGTGCTCGCCAGCCAGGTGAACAAGGCGGGTCAATTCTCCAATGTGTCCAATACGGCCATGTGTAACCGACTGATAGCACTCGGCTACGCCCGAGGCATGGATTACCAGACCGGCAAAAGCATCGATTTCCTGCGCTCAAGCGATGCACGCGGGTATTCAGCCATTGATCGATGGCTCTACAAGAAACTCAAAAGTGTTCTTAAGTTCTTTCGATAACCCGATTCGTTAACTAACCCCGTTCCAGCATTTTTTGTGGCCGCGTCTCGTGGTCAGGGCCTCTCTCGACCCAGAAAACAGGAGAACTAACCGATGAGTGATCAATACGCAGACAAAAGCCTTGAACGCATCATTGCATTTCTCGATCAACCGGCTTTTACCGGCTTCACCAATCATGACCTGTTCATTAAGCAGTTCGTAAAGAAAGGCTGGGGTCAGGATATCGCTGCACTTTCGAATATCGCCGAGGGGCTGCGGAACCTATTTGATACGGGTCGTATCACGCCGACAGATCTAGCACCCAAAATGGCTCGAGTCGTGGAGTATGCCTTGCACCCAAGTGTCAGCCCATGGAAACGCCCCATCACCAGCAAAACTCATCTAGGTGGACACGGCTATTATCTCGAGCATCTCAACATCATCCTAGGCTGCTATCAGGCGACCATTGACGATCGCCACCTCGAACTCAACACACGCATCAGCGAACACCTCATCGCGCTCACCCGTGAGCACTCGCTTCGCCATGCGCGACTGCTGCCACATGTAAAGATGCGATGGTGCGCTGATCAGGCGGCCGTCCTGTATTCGGTCTGGCTCTTCGATCAGAACAACCAGACGACGCTGCACCATCACACCGCAAATGAGTGGCTGACGACCATAAATGAGCGATTCACTCACCAGGACAGCGGGCTATACCAAACCGAAGCATTGGGAGTGAAGAAGTATTCAAAGCAGCCTCGAGGCTGTTCGAGCGCCTACATGATTTACTACCTAGGTCACTTCGCACCCGAGACAGCTGCTTCGCAGTGGCAGCTATTCAAAAGCGCAATGTACGAGAAAACGCTGGGGTTCAGTGGCTTTCGAGAATATCTGCCGAGCTATAACGGCCAGTGGACACCCGATTCAGGGGCCATCATCGGTGGCATCGGTATGGCGGCCTCCGCGCTCGCCATCAAGGCCGCGGGGATCGTCGGCGATTTCCATACCCAGCAGGCACTTATTAGCTCAGCCAATCGAGCCCACAGTCTCATCAACACACTCGGTCACCTACCGGGGGCATCGAAGTTCACGCGGATAGCCACTGACATGCTGGCGAGCGGTATCTACCTCGCCGGTAGCACGACCTCACCACGCATCACATCGACCGCACTCGCGGCCTAGCTCACTAGGAGATTCAACATGATTAATTCAGGAACATTGGGCATGCCCCTGCATTTCGGGAAGGTGCCAACCTTCCTCACGGAACGTATGGGAAAAATGGGCGACGCGATTATCGAGTCCATCGTGTACAACTATGGGAAGTCTGAGGTGTTAACTCGGATGTCAGACCCCAACTGGTTTCAAGCGCTAGGTGCCGTGATGGGCATGCACTGGAACTCATCGGGCGTTACGGCCACCGTGCTGGGCTCACTCAAACAGCACATCAATCCGAAAGCGAGCGACCTAGGCCTCTACATTCTGGGCGGTAAGGGTAAGACCGCGTGGAATACACCGAAACAGATCTACCGTGTAGCGGAAAGACACGCCCTACCCGGCACCGAGCTAGCTCGCTCCGCGCGACTCACTCAGCGCATTGATAACAACGCCATCCAAGATGGATTCAATCTGTATCAGCAGTACTTCATCCTCTCCGATGAGGGCGAGTGGACGGCCATCTCTCAAGGGATGAACAAAGACACGCGCCGTGCGCGGCGTTATCACTGGCATTCGCCCACAGTACGGTCTTTTGGTGATGCTCCCCATACCGGCATCGTGGGCCTCGAAGATCAACGGGTCTTAAATCTGACAGATCAGCGTGCTGACATGCTGCGCACGCACATGGTCGATTTAACACGCGAAAATCCCAAGATTGTCGCCGAAGCGGTTCGAGAGGCTGAGCTACCCAATCGCCATGATGTCCGAAAAGAGGATATCAACATGAACCGCCTCGCCTCAGTACTGGACCTTGCGTACAACCGCGACATTGAAAAGTTCGAGGATCTCGTGGAACTTCAGGGCGTCGGCCCTAGAACGCTAAAAGCTCTGGCCATGGCGAGCGAAGTGATCCATGGCGATGCCGCACGCTTTGAGGATCCCGCACGGTTTGCGTTCGCCGTGGGTGGCAAAGACGGCCGCCCTCACCCCGTGGATACCGACGCGCTGGATGAAACCATTGGGATGCTCCAGAGCGCCGTCGATCACGCGAAGCTAGGCGACAAAGATAAGTCGGCAGCCCTGAGACGCTTGCACGAAGTCGCGAAAGCGGGTGAGAACAAAGGGGTACCGATAGATTTCCTGAAAGAGCTCATTGACCACGAGTGGCATCACGCCGAGAACGGCAACGGTAAGACGTTTATGGGCACTGTCGTCAAAGGTCTTACGCGGGCGATCATGGATACACAGAACGAGGTGCTCTATGGACATCATCGCAAAGGATGAGGGCTATTGCCCTCTCGAGCTTGGTGAGGCGATGGAGCGCGTTGTCATCGATGGGAACCGTCGTAAATACGTGCAGCTGGGCAGATCGCTGCGCTTCTACGGCGGTACCACCAGCGCCACGGAGGTAGGCTGTAATTTACGATGTAAGTTCTGCTTCTCGGACAAACCCGTCTGGAAACCAAAATCGACCGGACGGTTCTACACGCCTCAGCAGGT
>CAJXXD010000090.1 GCA_913062835.1 uncultured Gammaproteobacteria bacterium | reverse complement strand
CGAAGACACCACCCCGCCGGTCACAAACACGAATCGATTCATGTTGACCTTCAATCCTTTTGAAAAACCGCCAGTCGACCGGCAGAAACGTCGCAATTGGGATGGGACATTAGGATACAGTGGATTGCCCTGTATGCCTAGGGAGCATCTCCCACTCCCACTTCAATCCATGGGGAATAAGACCCTGCTCTCGGGCATCAGCCGACCCCCAGCCTAAAATGCAATCACCCGACGCCAATAAGGGGGCCACACCTCGTTGCCACGGCGGGATGGACAGTGTTTGGGCCAACTGCTTGAGGCTGTGCATAGGACGGCGTCGATTGAGCCTAAAGCTTCGACCGCGGACTCCCACGTAAATGGAGACGTGCTCGGACGCTGGTCCACTCTCCAACCGAAGCACACCGCCAGGAATTGATACCCGCTCAACCTGGTGTGGCGCCAGATGGCATTCGCAATGCCATTCCGTATCTACAGGATCCGGCCAAGCCGAGAGGTCCACCCAGTACAAGCGGCCACCCCATCGCCGAACAACCGCCTGACCCTCCGCCAACGCCACCTCAGGCATCCGATCCTCAAGCGCCATGCGACATTGCCGTGCAAACTCAGTAATTTGATCGGTTGAGGGAGCAAATAAACCCCGGCTTTGCGCAAAAAATCGGACCTGCCAGCCGATCAGACTTTCCGTAGCCGCCATTGGGACCGAATCGGTCTCCGCTGTAGGCAGTCGATCGCCAAGCAATTCACCGGCGGTAAACACCTGCTCACTGGCCCGCTTGGACAGCGCCAATAACGCACGGCGCGCAGTGGGCGCCACCCGTAACAAGGCCGGTAAGAATTGCAGGCGAATGAAGTTGCGTCGAAACCCTGTGTCTTCGTTCGACGGATCAGTGACAAACGGAATATTACGCGCAGCCACGAGCTGTCGAAGCTGTCGGCGAGTCAGAGACAACAGCGGGCGCACCAACACCCCCTCACCCAGGGTGCGTGCCACAGGAATTCCCGCCAAGCCGATCAACCCAGAACCCTGGGCGAGTCGTAACAGAAGCGTTTCAATTTGATCGTCTTGATGATGACCGGTCATGGCCACATCACCGGGCTTCATCGCCTGGCTCACGACCTCATAACGGGCTTCTCGCGCGCGCCGCTCAAATTCGGGCCCTCTCTCAAGTGCCACTCGATGGATGCGGCAGGCAAAACCCCGCTTTTCAGCCTCAGTTGCCACGAACTCAGCCCACTCATCGGCGGCCTCAGCCACTCCATGATGCACATGATGGATAATCACATCGCGAGGGACCGCTCGATTGAACTCACTTAACAACGCCAGTAAGGCCATGGAGTCCGAGCCGCCTGACACCATGGCATGTACGCGGTGTCCGTGGCTCGGCCAATGCGGCCGCAATAATCCCTCAGCTGCGACCGACACCGAAATTCATCAGTTTCTGATAGCGAGTCGACAACAGATTGTCATCGTCTAAGCCCACCAGCACCTCGAGCTGGGCTTCGATCGCGTCGCCCAAACTATTCGCAGCAGCATCCGGGTCACGATGTGCACCCCCCAAGGGTTCGCGGACTAACTGATCGACCAAGCCCAAAGAGAACAACCGATCGGCAGTAATCCCCATGGCCTCTGCGGCCTCTGGTGCATGGGCAGCGCTCTTCCAAAGAATCGAAGCACAGCCTTCAGGGGAGATCACCGAGTAGGTGGCAAACTCCAGCATCAACAGGCGATCGCACACACCCACCGCCAAGGCACCGCCAGAACCGCCCTCGCCGATCACTGAAGTAACAATCGGGGTCTTTAAACGCGACATCACCGCGAGGCTTTTTGCGATCGCCTCACTTTGACCCCGCTCTTCCGCATCAATGCCTGGGTAAGCCCCTGGCGTATCGATAAAGGTTAATACGGGCAGCTTAAAACGCTCCGCCATTTGCATCAGGCGCTGGCCTTTCCGGTAGCCTTCAGGGCGTGGCATACCGAAATTCCGCTTCACTTTTTCTTTGACGGTCCGGCCTTTTTCATGTCCGATCACCACCACTGGGCGGCCACGGAACTCTCCGAGCCCTCCGACCAAGGCTTGATCGTCCGCAAATAACCGATCGCCATGCAATTCATCGAAGCCATCGATTAATCGGGCGACATAATCGAGGGTGTACGGACGCTTTGGATGGCGAGCCAATTGGGCTTTTTGCCAAATGCTGAGATCACTGAAAATTTTTTCGGTCAGGGATTTGCTTTTCGCATTCAGTCGAGCAACTTCCTCTGCGATGTTGATCCCAGATTCCGTCGACAGATGCTTTAACTCATCGATTTTTGAGTCGAGATCGGCAATCGGTTGTTCAAAATCCAAATAATCCGGGTTCATGCGCGCGCAGATGTCCTTGTAGCAAACTCAAGCCGCACCCGCTCCGGGCCCAGCATGTCCTGTAAATCCAATAACAGCGCATCACTGGGATGCACACTGAACGCGTCGCCGAGCCTGACCTCGCCCGATGCGTCGCCCGTATTGTACGCGATTACGATCGGACACTCACCGCCTTGATGCGGCTTTAATCGAGACAATAGCTGTCGCATGAACGCCGGCTCGATCGGGTCCAGTGAAATCATGACCGAAGACGCCGACTGTTGCCGAGCATGCTCTAAGCTTTCCACACGAAATGCGCGCATCTTAAGCCCATTGGAGAATTCATCGACGCTGACTTCGCCTTCAATCACCACTAAGGCATCGTCAATCAGTTCTGCTTTGCAATCAGCCAACAAGTCAGGAAAGACCGTAACGTCAATTCGAGCCGTCCGGTCGTCGATGGTAACGATCATCAAGGTGTCGCCGCGACGCGTGCGCACTGCACGAAGTCCTACAATGAGGCCCGCGACACGCACACTCTCTTTGGCCCGCTGCAATGATTCGAGCGGAACACTTCCAAGACCCTTCAAGTCGCGTGCATACCAGTCGATGGGGTGACCGGTCAGATACAGACCCAGGGTCTCTTTCTCGCCTTTCAATACCTCGCGCTCACTGAACCGAACCGCATCGCGATAGCGCGCGTAAGGATCGGCTGCAGCCACCGGTGCATCGCCCAGACCGAACAGATCACCCATGCCGGCCGCTTCATTACGCGCCTCTTGATCCGCTTGACCGACCGCGTCGTCGAGGGCTGCCATGAGTACCCAACGAGACTCACCGAGCGAGTCAAACGCCCCCGCCCGAATCAGGGCTTCCAGGGCGCGACGGTTGACCCTAGAAGTGCCTACGCGCTGGCAGAAATCAAACAGACTGACGAAAGGGCCGCCAGCCTCCCTAGCCGCGACCAAGGCTTCGATAGGGCCTTCACCCAAGCCCTTGATGGCGCCGAGGCCGTAAATGACTTGCCCTTGGTCTACCGAGAATTTAAAGGTACCCGCGTTGACATCCGGCGGCCGCACAGTCAGCTCCATGCGTCGACATTCCTCGATCAAGGGCACTACCTTGTCGGTGTTGTCCATGTCAGACGACAAGACCGCCGCCATAAATTCCGCGGGATAATGAGCCTTTAAGTAGGCCGTCTGATAGGACACCAAGGCGTAGGCAGCGGAGTGGGATTTGTTGAAGCCGTAGCCCGCAAACTTTTCCATCAAATCGAAAATGGAACCGGCGATCGCATCGGGGATCTGTCGCGCCCGAGTGCCTTCTAAGAAGATGATGCGCTGCTTCTCCATCTCTTCGGGCTTTTTCTTACCCATGGCTCGACGCAGCAAGTCCGCACCACCGAGTGAATAGTTCGCCAAGACCTGGGCGATCTGCATCACCTGTTCCTGATACAAAATCACCCCATAGGTGTTTTTCAGGATGGGTTCTAGATCAGGGTGCGGATACTCGACGCGAGCGCGCCCATGTTTCCGGTTGATAAAGTCGTCCACCATCCCCGATTGCAGAGGGCCTGGCCGAAACAGCGCCACCAAAGCGACAATATCTTCAAATGAGTTTGGCTTTAATCGGCGTATCAACTCTTTCATGCCGCGCGATTCGAGCTGGAAGACCGCAGTGGTATCACCCTGACATAAGAGTTTGAAGACATCTGGATCATCCATCGGGATGTGCGTAATCGAAGGCGCATCGCCGCGTTGCTCGCGAATCAACGCCAACGCCCAATCGATAATGGTCAGCGTGCGCAGTCCTAAGAAGTCGAACTTCACCAACCCGGCCGCTTCAACGTCGTCCTTATCCAATTGGGTGACCAAAGCCGAGCCGTCTGCTTCAGACAAAAGCGCCGTAAAATCAGTCAGTTTACCCGGGGCAATCACCACGCCGCCGGCGTGCTTCCCGGTATTACGAGACAAGCCCTCGAGTTTGAGCGCCATCTCCCACACATCCCGAACTTCCTCGTCGTCGGCAATCAGATCAGCCAACTCAGGGACGGTTTCATAGGCTTTATCGAGGGTCATGCCCACTTCAAAAGGAATCAATTTCGCTAAGCGGTCGCCCAAGCCATAGGGTTTGCCCTGAACACGGGTCACGTCGCGAACCACCGCCTTCGCCGCCATCGAGCCAAAGGTCACAATCTGGGACACCGCCTCTCGCCCGTAGCGATTGGCCACATAGTCAATCACCCGATCGCGCCCCTCCATGCAGAAATCCACATCGAAATCCGGCATCGAGACCCGCTCTGGATTCAAAAACCGCTCAAACAGCAAGTCGTGTGCAATGGGGTCTAAATCAGTGATCTTAAGTGCCCACGCCACGATCGAGCCGGCACCGGAGCCTCGCCCCGGACCGACCGGAATCTGATTCTCTTTGGCCCACTGAATAAAGTCGGCCACGATCAGGAAGTATCCTGGGAAACCCATTTGCAAAATGACATCCACTTCAAAGTCGAGACGCGCCCGGTAGGCTTCGACCTCTAACGACTTACCTAAGTCGGTCACTTCTGCGATCCGCTCATCGAGACCTTGGTGACTAAAAGCGCGGAAGAACTCATCCAACGTCTGCCCCTCAGGAACGGGGTATTCAGGCAAGAAGTATTGGCCTAGGGTCAGCTGGACACCACACCGCTTAGCAATGGCGACTGTGTTCTCAATCGCATCGGGCAAATCGGA
>CAJXXD010000089.1 GCA_913062835.1 uncultured Gammaproteobacteria bacterium | reverse complement strand
ATCCCGAGGCGATGACCCGGGTCGCGGTCGGCTTTACGAACTTTTCCATTTCCGGAGCGACCTGGTTCTGGCTCCTGTTGTGCTCCGGTTTTCTGCTCCTCGCGGCGTTTCTTGCGCTTGGGCCGTACGGGAACGTGCGCCTCGGAGGCGACGACGAACGACCGGAGTTCTCCTCCGGGTCGTGGATTGCCATGCTGTTCGCTCCAGGATTTTCCGATGATCCGGGTAAGCTGGCGCTCACTGCAGATCTGCTTCGTTGGACCTTTCCGTATTTGTTCTTCATCAGTCTGGTCGCTTTTTCTGGCGGCATTTTGAATAGTATCGGGCGGTTCGCGATACCGGCGGCGACACCGATCTTTCTGAATTTATCGCTAATTGGTGCCGCATTGTTTCTGGTGCCTGTGATCTCGCCGAACGTCATGGGTTTGGCCATTGGCGTGTTCATCGCCGGTGTGGTCCAGTTGTTGCTGCAATGGCCAGCGCTCGCCAAGGCAGGCTTGCTGCCTAAACCCAGTTTGCGGGGAGACCATCCCGGTGTGTCAAAGATCCTCACGCTGATGGTGCCGGCCTTGTTCGGTGTCTCGGTCAGCCAAATCAACTTGCTTCTTGATACGGTGCTTGCCTCCTTGTTGGTGTCTGGATCGGTCTCTTGGTTGTATTACTCCGATCGCTTAATGGAGCTCCCATTGGGGGTGATTGCGATTGCTGTCTCGACCGTGATCCTTCCAAAACTCTCGCGAGAGTTTGCGCGCGGTGATCTGGCTGCCTCGACCCAAACGCAAAGCTGGGCGCTCTGGGTGGTGATGGTATTGGGTTTGCCTTGTGCCGTTGCCTTGGCGGTATTCGGTGAGATGATTTTGGCTACGCTGTTCCAGTATGGAGCGATGACACCATCTGACATCGAAATGGCGTCTGCCTCACTCATGGCCTATGCGCTGGGTCTCCCGGCATTTATGGCGATCAAAGTCTTGGCGCCGCATTATTTTTCACGCCAGGACACGAAAACGCCCGTCAAAATCGGTTTGATCGCGATGGTCGCTAACATGGTGTTTAACTTGATTCTGGTGTGGCCCTTAGACCATGTGGGGCTCGCTCTGGCGACCAGTTTGTCGGCCTGGCTAAACGCAGCTTTGCTGTTAAGGGGACTGCATCAACGGGGTTGGTATCGTCTGACGCGTTTCCCATTGAAAGAGGTACTTCAATTATTGCTCGGTCTGGTTCTGATGGCGCAGTGGGCCTGGTGGACACCGTCCGCGCTTGAATTGGCAGATGACACGATAATCGGTCGCGTTCTTATAGTGTGTGGCATCCTCGGGGGTTCCGGGATCGTGTATTTACTGGCCTTATGGCTCGCTGGGATTCGGTATACTCGGATTTTGACTCCGCCATCGGCTTCGTGATTACGGTTATGCAATGTGTGTTTGGGGTGGCACCCCAATTCAGTTCGCCTCACGCTTTGACCATCGGTAACTTCGATGGCGTGCACTTAGGCCATCAGGCGGTGATCGCGCAGGCTAAGGCAGCGGCTGATGAGCGCGGGCTTCCATTGACCGTGTTGGTGTTTGAGCCTCAACCCAAAGAATATTTTGCGAAACGTCGGCACCAGCTCCCGCCGCCACGTTTGATGAGTTTGCGAGATAAAGTGCATGCCCTGAGTGAATTGGGCGTCGACTGCGTGTGGTGTATCCGCTTTCAGAGGGTGCAGCCCATGGAAGCCTCGGAATTCGTGGACTCGTTGATCGAGCGTGCGAATGTTAAGCACCTCATTGTGGGCGATGACTTTCGATTTGGAGCGGATCGAAAAGGGGATTTTGTGTACTTGGCCGAACGGGCATCTCAGGGGCCATTTAGCCTTGAGCAATGTGCCACCCACGAACTCGACGGCGCCCGAATTTCGTCATCTCGAATACGCGACCGGTTGAGTGTCTCGGATTTTGAGGGTGCGCAAGCGCTTCTGGGACGTCCTTTCTCCATGTCGGGCCGGGTGGTGTATGGACAGCAACTCGGCCGGAAGTTGGGCTTTCCTACCGCCAACATTCGCTTATCGGGGCATCCGCCCATTTCGGGCGTATTTGCGTGCCACGTAACGCTCGAAGACGGTGCTCAATACAATGCGGTCGCCAATGTGGGTACGCGTCCCACCGTCGATGGACAGCGCGCGTCATTGGAAGTCTATTTGCATGACTTTAACGGGGTGTTGTATGGTCAGCGATTGACAGTGATACCTCTCTTTTTTATTCGCCCAGAGCAGAAATTTGAGGGTGTGCAGGCGTTGTCGGCACAAATAGCCGAAGACAACGCGCGCGCTCGCGATCTGCTTTTGACTTGAGTTGGACCCGAACGGAATGACCGATTACAAATCGACCTTGAATTTGCCTGACACAGAGTTCCCGATGCGTGGAAATCTGGCCAAGCGTGAGCCGGACATGTTGAAAGCCTGGATGGCGGACGATTGGTACGGAAAAGTTCGAGACGCTCAAGCGGGTCGAGACAAAACCTTTGTGCTGCATGATGGTCCGCCCTATGCCAACGGCGACATCCACATTGGCCATGCTGTGAATAAGGTATTGAAAGACATCGTAGTGAAGTCCAAAGGGTTGGATGGATACGATGCACCCTACGTGCCTGGGTGGGACTGCCACGGTCTGCCGATTGAGCATAAGGTGGAGACCACCATCGGTAAGATCGGTGAAGGATTTGCAACGGCCAACGAATTTCGGGATGCATGTCGACAGTACGCGGCATCTCAGATCGAACGACAAAAAGTGGACTTCCAACGGTTGGGTGTCTTGGGCGACTGGGATCGTCCTTACTTAACGATGGATCCTAAGGTGGAGGCGGACATTGTTCGCTCTCTGGGCCGCATCATCGCCAATGGTCATTTTCACCAGGGTGCCAAGCCCGTGTACTGGTGCATGGATTGTGAGAGCGCCCTGGCTGAAGCCGAGGTGGAATACCAAGACCGTAAAACGCATACGGTCGATGTGGCCTTTCCGATTACAACACCCGGGGTGGTTGAGTCGGCCTTTGGTGTATCGAGTGAAGTCGCCAAGGTGTCTGCCATGGCGATCTGGACGACGACCCCTTGGACACTGCCAGCAAATCAGTTTGTAGCGGTGAATCCCGAATTGATTTATGTGCTCGCCCAGTTTGAAAAAGATGGGCAGGCTTGGACGTTGGTGTTGGCAGAAGGCCGTTTGGAGGCCTTGGCCAGTCGCTATGGCATCGAGGCCTTCTCAATCGTGGGTCGTGCTGAAGGCCGTGCGCTTTCAGGCATCAGCTGCCTCGCGCCTTGGGACGACCGCGAAGTGCCTGTCATCTTAGGGGATCACGTCACCTTAGAAGCGGGTACCGGTGCCGTGCACTCGGCGCCTGCATACGGCTTGGAAGACTTTAATGCAGCACGCGATCTGAACTTGGAGCTGCTCACCCCGGTACGGGATGACGGTACCTTTGCAGAGTCGGTGGCTGTGGTAGCAGGTCTGCATGTGGAAAAGGCCGGTCCAACCATTGCCAATTACCTCGCAGAGCTTGGCCGATTGGTGCATAAGGCGCCGCTTGAACACTCTTATCCGCATTGTTGGCGGCATAAAACGCCGGTGATTTACCGTGCCACCCCACAATGGTTTATTAAGATGCAGGGTGAAGGGCTTCTTCAGACGGCTCGCGAAGCCGTTCAGTCAGCCATCGAATTTACCCCGCCCTGGGGTCAAAACCGCTTGGCTGCGATGCTTGAAGACCGTCCCGACTGGTGCATCTCTCGACAGCGTAACTGGGGCGTTCCAATCACGGTGTTCGTACATCGCGAAACCAGCCAGCTGCACCCGAAAACGGACACGCTGTTTGAGGCCATTGCCAAAGAAATTGAAAAAGGTGGCATCAACGCATGGTTTGACCTCGAACCCGAATCGCTACTTGGCGATGACGCAAAGGATTACCGAAAGGTCACCGATGTCTTAGATGTGTGGTTTGATTCAGGCACCACGCACGCATCGGTCTTGGGCCGTCGTGAGGGGCTGAGGTTCCCAGCGGATCTGTATCTTGAGGGGTCTGATCAACACCGTGGTTGGTTCCAGAGCTCTCTGCTGACCTCCGTCGCCATCCATGGAGAAGCGCCGTATTTGGGGCTTCTCACGCATGGATTTACGGTCGATAAAGACGGTCGAAAAATGTCGAAATCACTTGGCAATGTGATTCCGCCGCAAGATGTGATGAACAGCTTAGGCGCAGATATCCTTCGCCTTTGGATCGCCTCGACCGACTTCACCAAAGAAATGACGGTGGGTGATGAAATTCTAAATCGAACGGCTGATACCTATCGTCGGATCCGAAACACGGCTCGGTTTATGTTAGCCAATATGGCCGGATTTGATCCGGAGACGGACGCAGTTGCGCTCGACGATTTGGTGTCTTTGGATGCGGAAATGATTCGGCGCACCCAAGCGCTGTCTGAAAAAATTATGGGACATTACCGCGCCTATGAATTTTCTGAGGTGACTCAGGCGCTGCATCATTTTTGTGTGGCCGACCTTGGCGGGTTTTACCTCGACATCATTAAAGACCGACAGTACACCCTCAAAGCAGACAGTCATGCACGTCGCAGTGCGCAAACGGCACTGTACTGGATGACCGACGCCTTCGTTCGTTGGATGGCACCCATCTTGTCTTTTACCGCGCAAGAGATTTGGGAAGTCATGCCCGGCGTTCGCCCTCATCGCTATGTCTTCGCCGTGACTGAGGCTGAGCTGCCATCCTGTCAGGGGCGGGCGACCGTGGATTGGAGTCGTATTCAAGCGATGAAGGAATCGGTAAACCAGGCCATCGAGGCGGCTCGAAACGAAGGGCAAGTCAAAGGGTCGCTGTCAGCGGAGGTGACTCTGTACTGCGACGCCAGTCTCTATGAGTTACTCGCCGTACTGGGAGACGAACTTCGATTTATCACCATTACCTCGGAAGCGCGTCTTGCATTAGCGGAGTCACGTCCTGCAGACGCGGTGGCGGATCCAGCCTGCGATGGGCTCTGGGTGTTGGTGTCTGCGACTGAGGCGCAAAAGTGCGAGCGGGGCTGGCATCATCGGCCGG
>CAJXXD010000088.1 GCA_913062835.1 uncultured Gammaproteobacteria bacterium | reverse complement strand
GGTCGTGGGTGATGAAGAGTACAGCGCCTTGGAAATTTCGAATTTGTTCTTCGAGCCACTCAATGGCAGGGATGTCTAAATGGTTGGTGGGCTCATCGAGTAACAAGATATCCGGGTCAATCACCAATGCGCGGGCCAACAACACGCGACGCTTCATCCCACCGGATAGGGCATTGAATTCAGTGTCCGGTTCCAGCGAAAACTTAGACAGGGTTTGCTCAACCATTTGCTCGACACGCCAGGCGTCGGCGGCCTCGAGTGCATGCTGAGATTGCTCAAGCTCCGACATTGCTGCTTCTGAGTAATCCGTTTCCATGCGCTTGAGCGCTTGATGATAGCGCTCTAATATGGGAGTGAGCTCCCCAAGGCCAGAAGCCACCACTTGGAAGATCGTGCCCTCGGTGCCCATAGGCACATCTTGAACGAGCCGAGCAACCTTAAGGCTTTGGGATTTATTGATTTCGCCGCTGTCGGCTAGAATTTCTCCAGCGATGAGCTTCATCAGAGTGGATTTGCCTGCTCCATTTCGCCCTAATAGACCGATTCGCTCCCTCGCTTCGATTCTCAGATTGACGCCTTCGAGAATGGCAGGTCCCCCAAAGCTGATTTGGATTTGAGACAGGCTCAAAAGGCTCATGATTTGGCTCCAGCAAAATTCAGTTGCCGCCACGCTTCATACAGCACAATCGCAACCGCATTGGATAAATTAAGACTTCGACTATCTGGGTGCATCGGTAAGGTGACCACCGAGTCAAAGGCTTGGCTTTCTCGGATGTTGGTAGGCAGTCCGCGTGTTTCCGGGCCAAATACCAAAATGTCACCGTCTTGATAGTCAACTTGGTCGTAGCGCACGGTGCCTTTGGTGCTGAGTGCAAACTTACGACCTGGTTGTTCTGTGAGGTAATTATCCCAGTTGGGGTATTCGCTGACGCGGGCCAGATCGTGATAATCCAGGCCCGACCTTCGCACTGATTTTTCATCCATGGAAAAGCCCAGCGGATGGATCAAATGTAACTCTGACCCGGTATTGGCGCACAAGCGGATAATGTTGCCGGTATTGGGTGGGATTTCAGGTTGGAATAAGCACACGGTTAGCATGGCGGCACGATACGCCGGTCCGTTCAGAAAGGAAAGCTGGGATCCACTGCTTCCAAACTGGAATCAAACTGTGTGCGTAAGAGGCCTGTTTGTGGGGGTAAGTCGCGGCCATAGTGTGTGCATGAAACAAATATCAGCGGTTCAAACTCAAGTGATCCCTCGGACATCCGACATCGGTCAGATGGAAGTCAAACGTGCATTGCCGTCACGGGAGCGTCGCTCAGTCGGGTCCTTTGTATTTTGGGATCAAATGGGTCCTGGGGAGCTCATCGCGGGCGTAGGTATTGATGTACGTCCACACCCCCATATTGGGCTCTCAACACTCACCTATTTGTTCAAGGGGCATATGCAGCATCGCGACAGCCTGGGCAATGACATGGTGATCGGGCCGGAAGCGGTGAATTTGATGACGGCCGGGTCGGGAATTGTGCATTCTGAACGCTCTGATGCCCACTCTCGTGCGGCGCAATCGACATTGTTTGGGATTCAAAGCTGGTTGGCCTTGCCGAAGTCGTTGGAAGAGCAAGCGCCTGTATTCTCACCCTATGAGGCGTCCGATATTCCAGCGTTTGAGGACGATCATGTGCAGGGCCGCCTCATTATGGGCGCTTTGCAGGGCATGACATCGCCGGTGGCATTTCCAGCTGAAAATCTTTACCTCGATTTGGTTATGTCAGCCGGTGGTGTGTTTGAAATTCCCAGCACTCTTGAGGAGCGTGCAGTCTATGCGGCCTCGGGTGCTATTCGGCTCGACGGCTTAGACTATCCGAGTGAAACCTTGCTGGTGTTGACGCCAGGTCGAGCAGTTCGGTTGGAGGCGAGTGAAGATGCGCGTGTCTTGGTCTTCGGCGGGGAACCGCTCGATGGACCTCGGCATTTGTGGTGGAACTTTGTGTCGTCCTCAAAAGACCGGATCGAGCAAGCCAAAGACGATTGGCAGGCGGGTCGATTTGATCAAGTGCCGGGTGAAACGGAGTGGATTCCTTTGCCCGATGTCTAATTCTATTTAGGCTCTGTCAAATCGCTGCAATAAACCCCACGTAATCTAAGCAGCAAGACAGGAGGCTCGATGCGACATCTCACTGATACCCACGCGCACACTGTGGCCAGTACACACGCTTATTCCACCGTGGATGAGTATTTTCGGGCGGCCGCAGACAAAGGCTTAGCGCTGTTTAGCATCACAGACCATGGGCCTGAGATGCCTGATTCACCGCACCCTTGGCACTTTGGGAATATGCGTGTGTTACCCCGTGTGCGATACGGGGTCGCAATGCTTCGTGGGATTGAAGCGAATATCTTGCCCAGTGATCGGGTGATTGATGCCAATGAGCTGTTGATGAGCTTTATGGACTTTGGCATCGCAAGTTTTCATGAGCCGGTCTTTCCCCCGACCGATGTGAAGACGCACACAAAAGCTGCTATTGCCGCGATTGAAACCGGTCGAATTCAGATTTTGGGCCACCCGGGTAATCCCAATTATCCGATCGATATTGAGGAAGTGATTCGTGCAGCGCGCGATCACAACGTACTCATTGAGATCAACAACTCATCGTTTGTAAGTTCACGTCTGGGTAGCGAACCGTTCTGTATGGACATTTTAGAGACTGTAAAACGACTCGACTGGAAAGTGGCCTTATCGAGCGACTCGCACGTGCATTACACGGTGGGGGATGTCGATGTGTCATTGGCCAAGGTGGATGCCATCGGCTTCCCAGAAGAGCAGGTAGTCACAATGACCCCTGAGCGCTTGCTTGGTTTCTTAGCCGAACACGGAAAGCCGGTCGTCGACGAATTGGCTGAATGGCTGGCGGATTGGCAGTCACCTTCTATCATTGAGCTGTAATAGTTGGCGTGAAAGGGCTGTAGCGTTCATGATGCTCGTTTAGGCAGGCGCGAGCGTCATGGATTTTTCGATCATTCAAGGGGTGATATTAGTGGTGCTGGCCTGTGTGGCGGGCGCCATTAATACGGTGGCAGGCGGCGGCTCAAACCTTGTGTTACCCAGTCTGATGTTGATGGGTATGCCGCCCGAGGTCGCCAACGCGACTAATCGTGTGGGCATCTTTGTGGAGTCGGTGGTCGCGGTCTCGGAGTTCAAGCGCCACGATCGGCTAGAAACCTTTGATCTGAGGGCTATCTTGTTGCCCATGGCGGTGGGTGGGCTGCTGGGTGCGTTAGCGGCTGCATTCGCGCCGCCTGATATTCTAAAGCCGATACTGATCCTAACCATGATTCTCATGAGTCTAATGGTGTTGCTTCGGCCGGCTGTTGTCTCGCCGCCCTCCGGGACAGAAGTGCGGAGAGTGAAAGATACGCCGTCGGCTTGGGTAGGTCTGTTGGCTGCGGGCTTTTATGGAGGCTTCATCCAGGCCGGTGTCGGCTTTCTGTTATTGGCATCCATCGCAGGCACGCTCCGCTACGATATTGTGAGAGCCAATGCCTTGAAGTTGGTCTGTACGCTGATGTTTACCACGGTGTCCTTGGGCATCTTTATTTGGCAAGGCCAGGTGGCTTGGCTTGCCGGCGCCATTCTTTCAGTGGGTTACGTGGTGGGTGCTTATTTTGGGGTCAGGTTTGCAGTCCACGCGGATCCCAAAGTGCTCCGATGGTTTCTGTTTGCCGCCACAGTACTGGCCGGCGGCGCAGCCCTTTTTTACTGAGAGTCTTGTAAGGAGACGAGATCTCAGTCGAGCGCAATCAGTACCACAATGATGGCAATCGCAGCCAAAATCAGTGTGGTTTTTGACAGACCTTTCTTTTCCGGTTCAGTGGATGCAGAAGAGGGTTGAGGCGTCACTGGCTGAGCGGCTGTCGCTGCCGGCTGATCATTGGGTTCAGTAGTCGCTTTGGCAGCGGGAGCAGATTTTGCTTCAGCTTTCTTTGCGCCATCGACACAGTTGATGCAGCGACGACCTTGGGCCTTTTGTTCGCCTGAGACAGTATACGCGGTGGTTTTATCGATTTCGGTACCACAAACGGAGCAAGTGCGCACGGACAACGTCCTCTTTTTTGTTTCGAAGTCCCAATCCTAGAGGATGATTTGTAAACATTTCAATCTTTTGGGATACATCCCCATCCTAGGCCGTACTTATTGCGATGGCTTCGCTAAGCCGTGATTGGATGAGGTGGTATCCATTGCAAGGTCGCACAGGAGATGGGCGCAAAGTGCCAATGCGCCCGGTCGCCGTTCAAAATCGGTTATGAGCCGTTTTACCACCGCGGCTCGCACTGCCCCGTCTGATGCGAGATCGCCAAGGGCCTGACGCTCTTCTGCAACCAATTTTCGGGTGCGCATAAGTAGGCTGTGGCGTTTTAAAAGTGCTGACATAAGCGCGGTGCATCCCATGAAGAAAACACATCATTTTTTAAATCGGATGACGCATCGGGAAGGCAAATTTGTCTCAAACAGCCCAGAAATACCCGTAATTCTCGCGGTAAATTGAATGAATATGAAAATAAAAAAACAATAAAAACATGGTTTTAAATGCGCGAAATTCGCGCTTTTATGTGGGCGTCAGACCGACAAGAATTCTGTGTGTGGGTGCTATTTTCAGCTTATGAATAAACACCTGACAGAAGCCTCCTCTATTGACTTTGCGAACGCCTATCAGGCGGTTCGGCAATTCGAGCGCTTGTCCTTGGATAATGTCAGTCAAGTAGAGCTGGATGTTTTGGTTGAACTGTATCGAAGCTATCCCGCCCCCCAGATGATGAAGGTGCTCGGACTGTCTGCGCACTGTGCAGAAAGTACACTTCGCGGGGTGGTCACCTCACTCATGCGAAAAGCGTGGGTTACACATGTGGAAACCGTGGATTCCCGATCTCGTTTTATTCGTTTGACGCGTGAAGGCCATCAAAAACTTCGCCAATATCAGGAAGCGGTCTGTCATGCATTCGGACCGGTGTTGAGCTGATCGAACCGTTTCGTCCTCAGAATACAATGTTACCTATGTGTCCGGTATGGACCCGAGAGGGGATGGCGGCCAGCGAGGAAATCGAATCCCCGACACGAGGATTTTCAATGGCATGTTGCAAATTTTCTA
>CAJXXD010000087.1 GCA_913062835.1 uncultured Gammaproteobacteria bacterium | reverse complement strand
TGAAGAGTCTTGCCCCCATCAACCCAGCGGGCGATGGTGCCGCCACAGCCCAAGGCTTCGTCGTCGGGGTGGGCGGCAATGACCAGGATCAAGTCTGCTATTTTACCTTGCGGCATCTTCACGCTTCATTGGACTGTGCAAGATATGCCGCAGCCTCATGGAGATCTGCTTCGGTGTCGATGTCAATCGACCGCTCTCTCGGCATCTCATACCCAACGACTGGGGGGCCAAGCATAGAGCCGGTCGCACGTAAAACCTCAACGTCGGCTACATGCACCGCTCCGTTTGGGCGATAGGCGGTCGGCATCTCTTGGCTTTTTCTGCCCCAGAAATCTGGGAACCAAGGTTCAAGCTGCCCACCGTCTGTCACTTTCTGCGCAGCAAAAGGGGTATGCGTGAACTCACTAATCGACATCACCGTAGTGCCTGTTTCTCTGAACAGTTTATATGCACCGACCACAACGCCAGAATCTCGCAATGGACACGTCGGCAAGCACGCGACAACCGTGTCGAAAACCTCGCCCAATTTGGCCAGCTCATCAATAGTGTGCTGCACGACATCAACGACGCCAGCCGGATCTTTGGCGAGTTCACTAGGACGTCTGAAAGGAACTTTTAAACCAAGCGAATGAGCCACATCGAGAACCTCATCAGATTCTGAAGATACAACTAAATCGTCAAGAATCTCAGAATCAAGCATCGCACGGGCACAACGCTCTAGTAATGTTTGCCCTGCTAACATGGCGATATTTTTCTGAGGAAATCTAGTGGAACCGCCCTTTGCAGGTATGATGCCTAGGACTCGAGCATCCCCAACACTCACCAATCAACATCCGCCCAATCGAGGCGCTCACCAGCACTCTTGTGTCTGAGGAGCTTTTTACCCATCAACTTTTCAAGCATGCTCACAGGCATTCCATCCCCAGGACGTCGAAAATCCAGCACCTCTTCAGTGATTTCAGCACCATCTTCAAGATCTACACCAATATGTATACTCCGCCGCATCTGGCGACGCGCAGCATCCTGCTCACTGGTAATCATTCGGCGAGTTGAGCCAAGCGCCTTTTCAACGTCTCTAATTCTCTTTACAAAATCCGTCATTTCCCAGGGCTCAAGTGACATTATGTGCTCCGGACTGCGCGTTGTCTTATCCAAGGTTATCGTTTTCTCTATTAAATCGGCGCCTAAGGCTACTGCAGCGATGTCCATATCGTGATCTGGGGTATGGTCGCTGTATGCGACACCACACTCCGGAAACAACACCTTCAACGATTTGAGCATTCTGAGATTAATGCTCTCCAACCGCGCTGGATAACCAGAGGGGCATTGGTGGATGACGATATTTTCGTTACCACACTCGCTGGCCGCTCGAACCGCAGACTCAAGCTCCCCCAAAGTCGAATTACCAGTATCGAGCTGGATGGATAACCCAGTCCTTGCCACCCTCCGTATCAGCGGCAAGTGATCGACGTCAGCAGAAGCGATCTTTATCGACGTGCACCCCAATGAAACAACGAGGTCAACATCCTCGTCGAATCCAACAGTTGCGAAAAACTGCAGACCTCTTTGATCGGCATACGACTTAACCTCTTTCCACTGTGCCTTCTCTAAGTGGCGTCTTTTTAAAATGTCGTAAAGCGGCTCAGACACCTCTTCTGTCCGGCCAGAATTCTTGTCCACCAGCGCGGTGTAAGAAAACATTAGCTTTCTATCAGCGACAAGCCGATTCGGATCAAAGATTTGGAACTTGATGGCATCCCCGCCCGCTTCCACGGCCGCATCAATCAATGCTTTTGCCGAATCTACGCCATCATGTGTCGGTCCAGCTTCGAATGTAATAAAACAGGGATTTCCGGAACCCAACTGTTTATCTCCAATGTGAGCCATTGGACCTTCTCCTTTACAATTTCGAGTCCGTTGCCCGGCCTAAGGTTTCAATCACTGTATTCTGTGACGACGCGTCAATACCTGGAAACAGCGGCAAACTAATAGCCCTTTGATAGTAATCTTCCGCAACAGGGAATTGATCATGTGTAAAACCTAATTTCCGGTACACCGGGTGAATGTGTACCGGAATATAATGAACATTAACGCCGATGCCCGCGGCACGCATTGCCTCGAAGACTTCACGCCGGCTCTTTCCCGCCGAGTCGTTTATCAAGATTGGGTAGAGATGCAGCGCTGAGTGATCCTTTGGATCGCGCCAGGGCGTGGTGACGGGAAGATCAGCCAAGGCGTCGTCATAGCCCTCAGCAATTTCATGACGCCGCGCAATATAGGCATCAATACGGTCAAGCTGGCTAGCGCCTAGAGCCGCCGCCAAGTCAGTCATGCGGTAGTTTTCACCTAGCTCGACTTGCTCGTAATACCAAGGGCCGTCGGGTGGTTCAGTCATATGGTTCGGATCACGGGTAATTCCGTGTGTGCGCAAGCGCCGCAGACGCTCAGCGAGGATCGCGTCATTGGTCATGGCTATGCCGCCCTCGCCGGTGGTAATGATCTTCACCGGGTGAAAGCTAAATACAGTAATATCGCTGTGGTCGCAGCGTCCGACGGGTTCACTACGGCAGTTTGCCCCTATGGCGTGGGAGGCATCTTCGATGATTTTAAAGCCGTAATGCTTAGCTAGCCGAGCAATCGCTGGCATGTCGCAGGGCTGACCGGCGAAGTGCACGGGTACAACGACCTTGGGCAGACGACCTTCGCGTTCCGCGATCTCGAGTTTGGCAGTCAGTTGCTCCACGCTCATGTTGTAGCTGCGAGAATCAATATCAACAAAATCGACATTTGCTCCGCAATGTAGACCGCAGTTGGCGCTGGCGACAAAGGTATTCGGTGAGGTCCAGAGCCAGTCTCCGGGCCCGAGACCCAACGCTTGGCAGGCAATGTGCAGCGCGCTGGTTGCGCTGTTAACGGCAACACCGTATTGAGCGCTGCAGTATTCGGCCACCGCCTGCTCGAAGCGCGGCACCGTCGGCCCCTGGGTGAGGAAATCCGAGCGCAACACCGCTTCGACGGCATCGATATCGGCCTGCGTAATATCTTGGCGGCCGTAAGGGATCATTGGATTACGCTAACACCGTGAATGCCGGATCAATGTGTTCACGAATCAAAGCCCGTAGCGCGTCGACAGTTAAGAATTCGTGGTTGGTGCCACTATTGTAAGAATACCCCGGTTCAACACGCTGCCCCCCGGAACGCTCAACGTAGACATCGACACCGTTACGCTCGGACGAGGGCAGTACCGCATAGCGCGAGCCCAAATCCACGGTGTTAAAGCTATCGCTCTCGGTAATCATCTCTTCGTGGATCTTTTCACCCGGACGGATACCTAACACCCGATGCTCGCAGTCAGGGCCGATGGCCTCTGCCACATCGGTTATCCGATAGCTTGGAATTTTGGGCACGAATATCTCGCCGCCGTGGGCCTCATCCAGCGCCCAGCGCACTAAGTCCACACCCTCTTTCAAGCTAATGTTGAACCGCGTCATGGCCGGATCGGTAATCGGCAGGACACCCGTCTCGCGCTGCTTCAGGAAAAAGGGAATTACCGAACCACGCGACCCCATCACATTGCCGTAGCGCACCACAGAGAAGCGAATATCGCGACCGCCCTTGATGTTATTGGCTGCGGTGAACAATTTGTCGGAGCACAGCTTGGTCGCCCCGTATAAGTTAATGGGAGCAGCCGCTTTGTCTGTAGAAAGGGCGACCACCCGTTTTACGCCGCTGTCCAGAGCCGCCTCAATGACATTCTGCGCGCCGAGTATATTGGTCTTAATAGCCTCAAATGGGTTGTACTCCGCCGCTGGCACCTGTTTGAGCGCTGCAGCATGTATAACGGTGTCAATCCTCTCCATCGCGCGCTTAAGACGATCCTTATCCCGCACATCGCCAATAAAATACCGCAGCCCTTTATACTCATCTGCGCTGAACTGCTGACTCATCTCGTATTGCTTCAGCTCATCACGAGAATAAATAGCCAGCCGCTCTATGTGGGGATATTCGCGTAGCACAGTCTCAGCAAAAGCCTTGCCAAAAGAACCCGTGCCGCCGGTAATTAGGATGGATTGGCAATTTTTCATAATGTCTTTGATTTTTGGCTCTTATCTGTATTTCGAACGAAGGACTTATTCCTAGATGGTCAGGTGGTGCAGACAATTAACCCGCCTAACTACGTTAATCACTACTGAGTGCACGCCCAACACCTAGCGGGGGCAGGTGAACATGAGCGCGGTGCCAGCCAACACACGCACGCAGATGCTAGTACAGTTGGCTCAGCGCAAGCTTTTCGAGATCCGTTTTCAGCCGATCAGAAAAACGAGGCAAAACCGTGCCATCGTCAACGGCACACCCGCCAGATGGCTCCATTCTAAGGCCACCAAGCTGCTGTTGCTGGTTGATATAAATAATATCCAGAGAGGCATCAACTTTCATCAACGCTTCAATGACGTCGTTAACTGTGACGTTCTCGGTCACCGCATGGGAGAGCTCAGGAGCGCTTACCTCAAGAGCTTCATCGACGACTTGCGTTGCGACCATACCAACTGGAACGATCGGCCTTGCTTGCTCACCACTGCCATGCACATTCAGGGATCGCCCCAATGCCGCATCAAGTAGGAAACGATTCACGAACGTGTCGAAACGAGCGGCTGGATTAACGCCATAAATGGTACCTGATCGGATAACGCGCAATTCAAGCTTTTCAGCAAGCCGCTCGAGCTGACCCTCGCCGGCGAGTTTTGAACGACCATAGGCATTGACGGGCAGCGGTTCAGTACTCGTGTCGGCAATTCCGTCGGGATGCCCATAGACAGCGCCGCTGCTGAGATACACGAGTCGCGGTGTACCCGCCTGCTCCACGGCATACCCGAGTTCTGCTGTGCCCCAATGATTCACTTGATCAAAGACATGCGGCTTTTCATCGACATCTGGAGATGGTGCCACCGCTGCCAGATGGATCACGCAGTCCATCGACTCGATCGCCTTGCGAAGCGCACGGGAGTTGAGCAAGTCATCGACAATGACCCGAATTTTTGTGGCGCAGTCGGGCTTCTTACCAAGCAATAGCCCGTAGTTACGGCGGGCGAAATTGTCATAAATGACGACTTCCTCAACCCCCTCGCGCCGGGCCAATTCATGAACGACGCTCCA
>CAJXXD010000086.1 GCA_913062835.1 uncultured Gammaproteobacteria bacterium | reverse complement strand
CATCGAGTTCCGAGAAAAAACCAAAGTGGAGCCCATCACTCTGATCTCTCTGGTACAGTCAAAACCGCACGAATATAAATTAGAGGGAGCGACTGCCTTGAAAGTCATGCGGGAGACCGTAGGCGCGAAAGAGCGCTTGGCGTTTATCAACGAGGTGCTAAAGGGCCTTGGAGCAGTTGCGGCATGAGTCGACGGCTCCCCGCTTTGCTCGCTGGACTTCTATTTGCAACGGGGCTCGCCGCCGATACCGCTCGGCCCTATGCGTTGGAAGTGATTGTGTTCGCTCGAAGCACACCCTCTCAAAGCATCGATGAGGTCTTCCCAAGCACCGCACCCCCAATGCTCGCCGAGGGCTTGGATTTCGAGTTTGCGCTCGAGGCGGAGCTGGAGGGATTGTTGCCTCTACCGTCTGAGAGCTATGTGCTGAACAATTCGGCCAATCGACTCAGACGGCAACTCGGCGCCGACATCCTATTCCACCGTCGATGGATTCATCCGCTGCTGCCCTTAAGTGACACCACCCCGTGGTTCCGGCTGGCCGGTCTTGGGCGGGATGGCGTTCGACTCGACGGAGTGGTTCGTTGGTCGATTGATCGCTTTATGGAGTTGGTTGAGGGTCTCCGGGTCACCCGACCGAATGAACGATTCGACCTCGATGGCACCCCTTTAAATGCCGTGTATGTGCTGCAAGAATTCCGGAAAATGGCATCCAAAGACATCCATTACCTCGATCATCCTGCCTTCGGGGTCATTATTGCGGCCGAGCCTTTGCCCGAGGATTTCCCGTTACTACAAACCGATCCTGAACTCGATGCCACGGCACCTGAAACCGAGACCGACGCAGGCCCATCGACCGGTACTCAGGCGACAGACGTGAGCCCGCCTGGTTCACTGCCCTGAGGTAAGTGCCTTCGGGTCCACATCGGGCTCCAGCTGAATCTGAACTGTTTGCGTCGGAAAGGCCACGTCGGCCCCTTCTTCGGTAATGATCTGATAGATCTGAAGCAACACGTCCTGCTTCACTCGATGGAACTCAGTCCACACCGTGGTCTTGGTAAAACAGTAGATAAAGAAATCAAGCGAACTTGGCCCGAATTCGTTGAAGTTCACCATCAAGGTCTGACTCGCATCGATGTCGGGATGGTCTTTTAAAAGCGCTTCGACGCGCGCCAGAATCTTCTCCACGGCCGATGCATCCTGATACCGAACACCCACGGTCTCAAAAATCCGGCGATGGCTCATACGCGAGGGGTTCTCAACCGCAATCTGTAAAAACGTCGCGTTCGGTACGTACAGTGGCCGTTTATCAAAGGTCCGGATGGTCGTCAGACGCCAACCCAGGGACTCAACTGTCCCCTCGATGTCGCGATCTGGCGACCGGATCCAATCGCCCACCCCAAAGGGTCGGTCTAAGAAAATCATCAAGCCACCAAAGAAGTTCGATAGAAGGTCTTTAGCGGCAAACCCTACCGCAATACCGCCCAGACCGCCGAAGGCCAACACGCCGGACACCGAAAAGCCGAGGGTTTGCAGAATAATCAGTCCACTGGTGATCAGCACCGTGATGCGAATCAGACGGCCAATGGCCTCGACCGTGGTCAGATCCAGGTCATCGCTCGAGGCTTGGGTCATCATCTTCTTCTGCACACGGTCAATGAAACGAATCAGCGCCCAGGTGAATACCGCCACCACCAGGGCTGCACGCAAGGGTGGAAAGACCGCTTGCAGATCAAGACCGACCGAGGCCCGCTCAAAGGCAAAGGTCAAACCCACTACCCAGACCAGGGTACGGGCAGGTCCTTGCAGTGACGCAAAAAACGTATCATCCCAGGTCGATTTGGTTTTCAACGCTCGCCGCGTCAGGGTCTGGACTGCACGGCGCACAAAAAATGCGCCAAACACCGTCAGACTGACGATCACCAACAACTCGACGCCACGAAGGAGCGCTTCTGGAGACAATCCAAGCCCTGCTAAAGGGGCCTCTAGCCAACTGAGTACGCGTTGGATCAACAGTTCAAACATAGGTTTACTCCACTAGAGTGACCGGGCAGCCCACCCGGATGTGATCGGCCAATTCCACCACGTCTTGAATGCGCATGCGAATGCATCCGTGAGATTTGGCGATGCCCATTGGCTCGGAATCGGGCGTGCCATGGATGTAGATAAAACGGCGCTGACTGTCGACCGAGCCCCCGCGATTTTTCCCAGGCTCATTGCCGCAGAGCCATAAGATCCGACCCAAAATCCAATCCCGATCGGGATAGGACTGAGCAAGTGCCTCGCTATATTGTTCACCCGTCGGCCGCCGGCCCACAAACACCGTCAAGGGAGGCAGGCCGCGACCAATGACTGCGCGAACCCGATGCGCGCCCCGGGGCGTGCAGCCACTGCCCTCCTCTTCACCGGGCCCATTGAGGGCGGTGGAACAATCATAGGTGTGCCACACCCCCGCACGTTGCACCGCACATTTTTGTGTTGTGAGATTGATCTCAATCGCGTCGATCGTCATAGTACAAAGTCTAGCACTTACTCATAACAACAATGGATGAATACCCCATGAAAGTGATGTCCATCGCCGGTTTCGGCGGTCCTGAAGTTTTTGAATCCCATGACGCCGAACGTCCAACTGCCGGCCCCGGTCAGGTCGTCATTGAGGTCCGAGCCTCAAGCGTCAATCCTATTGATCTAAAGATCCGGGCCGGCATGGTACCGCCTGCCACGCCTGAATTTCCTGCCACGCTGCATGCCGATGTCGCCGGCATTGTCACCGAAGTCGGTGAGGGTGTGGATCATTTGAGCGTCGGCGACGAAGTCTGGGGCTGTGCTGGTGGTTTTAAGGGCCTGCCTTCAGGTGCCTTGGCCGAGTACATGCTGACTGATGCGCAGTTGGTGACGCAAAAGCCCAAGAATCTGGATTTTGCCGAGGCCGCGGCCCTGCCTTTGGTTTCCCTGACTGCCTGGTTCGCGCTGGCCGACCGTGCCGCCGTGCAGGCCGGCCAATCGGTGTTAGTGCACGCGGGTGCCGGCGGTGTCGGCCATGTCGCTATTCAAATTGCTAAGCATTTAGGTGCCACCGTACACACCACGGTTAGTTCCGTCGATAAAGCCGAGATCGCACGGTCACTGGGTGCAGACGAAACCATTTTATATCGCGACCAGAGCGTGGCCGATTACATCGCGCAGTACGCGGGTGGCAAGGGCTATGACGTGGTCTTCGACACAGTCGGTGGCGCAAACCTCGACGCCAGTTTTGAAGCAGCTCGATTTGGCGGCACAGTGGTCAACATTGCCGCACGATCCACGCACGATTTAAGCCCCATGCATGCCCGGAGCTTAACGCTGCACGTGGTGTTCTTGGTCGGCCAAGTGGCCAACCCACTGAATCGCCACACCATCCGTCCGCGCCTAGAAACGCTCCGCGAATTGGTCGAATCCGGTCAATTGAAGCCTATTCTAGACAGTGAGCGGTTTGCCTTTGAGGCAGTGTCAGAGGCCCACGCCCGACTCGAGTCGGGCAAAGCCATTGGCAAGGTCAGTTTGAGCCGTTAATCGCAGCATCCACCAGTTCAATCCAATGTCGTACCGGCGTATTCGCGCCGGTCGACAGATGGAGCTGACAGCCCACATTGGCGGTTGCAATGGTGGGGGCTCCGGTCGATTCGAGGGCCGTCACCTTTTGCTTCAATAGCCGTCGACTGAGATCAGGCTGCAGAATCGAATAGGTCCCGGCAGAGCCACAACACAGATGCGAATCCGCCACTGGCTTGAGCTCAAAGCCAAGATCGCGCAGTACTTTTTCAGGCACACCCAACAGCTTTTGGCCATGTTGCAATGTGCACGGAGAATGAAAGGCCACGGTCCCGGGATTACGCACTTTCAAGTCCGTGAGTTTTTCCGCAGACAGCACTTCTGAGAGGTCTTTGCAAAGCTCAGACACGCGCTTCGCTTTGTCCGCATACTCCGGGTCATTGGCCAACAAATGGCCGTATTCTTTCACCATGACCCCACAGCCCGAAGCGGTGATCACAATGGCCTCTGCACCGGCCTCAATCATTGGCCACCACGCATCAATATTTCGTTTAACGGCAACATGGCTCTTATCGTGATCACTCAAATGATGAGCCACGGCACCGCAGCAACCGGCTTCTTGTGCCGCCACCAAAGAAATTCCCAGGCGATCCAATACCCGAGCGGCGGCACGGTTCACATTTGGCGTTGCCGAGGGCTGCGCACAGGCCTCTAGGACCAACATCCGACGCGCATGACGGGCTGCCGGCCAGACCCCACCCTGACTGGGCGCAGGTACTTTTTTCTTAATCGCGCCCGGCAAAATGGGACGCGTCCACTGACCGAGTTTTAGCAACGTACCAAACAGGCGACGGTTGGGGATCACGGCGATCAATGCCTGGCGGATCAGTCGCTCCGACCACGAACGACCCACTTCTTCTTCAACCAGCTTTCGGCCGATATCGGCCAATCGGCCATAATCGACTCCCGATGGACAGGTGGTCTCACACGACCGACAGGTCAGGCACCGATCGAGATGAGTCTGAACTTCAGGGGTGGCCTCACCCCCCTCAAGAATGTCTTTGATTTGGTAGATCCGACCGCGCGGCCCATCGAGTTCATCGCCCAGTAACTGATACGTGGGGCAGGTGGCCGTACAAAAACCACAGTGCACGCACTTTCTCAGAATGGCCTCCGCTTCTTGCCCTTCAGGTGTATTCGCGTAGCGCTCAACAATATTAGTTTGCATGGGAACCCTCCGAATCCAGGCGACCCCGATTAATTAACCGATGGGGGTCCATCGCTTCGCGCACACGCTCATTTAACCGCTGAATACCCGGCTCGAGCGGTTGCATCCCCGTACCCTCAACGCGATCTCTGGCAAAGCAGGTCGCGTGACCGCCGTGGGCAGCGGCGGTGGCAAACAACCGGGTCTCGTTCGAGGGACAATGCACCCAGCGCTGACCACCGGCCCAGTCGATCACAGTTTCGCCCAACGCGCCCGCTGGCGTCATCGGTGGTACTGAGAGACGCCACAGCCACTGACCGTCTGAGTGAAACGCTGGGTGTGTCTGATGACGAATCGAGTGCCAAAACGCCTGGGCTGACTCCAATGACTCCCCACCAATCGCTTGCGCTGCCGCATCGACTCCGCGCCCAGCGCCTGAGAG
>CAJXXD010000085.1 GCA_913062835.1 uncultured Gammaproteobacteria bacterium | reverse complement strand
TGTTGTCGATGATGACGCCGCTGGGTTGGCTTGAGCGGGTGCCAAGCTACAAAGACCAGCAGGAGAAGCTCACTGATCGAGACTTAACCACCTACGGCTTCTTGGGTTATCCCTTGCTCCAAAGCGCCGATATCCTGTTGTATCGTGCGGGTCTCGTGCCAGTCGGTGCCGATCAAGTGGCGCACGTTGAAATTACGCGCGAGGTGGCACGTCGGTTCAACCACATCTACGGACGAGAGCCAGACTTTGAAGAATTGGCGGAGTCTGCTTGCGACAAGATGGGTAAAAAGACCGCAAAGCTGTACCGGCAATTGCGGAAAAGCTATCTCGAGACCGGGGATCAGGACGCGTTAGCGCGAGCTCAAGCGCTGGTGAAAGAGCAGCAAAACATTACGCTGGCCGATCGTGAGCGTTTGATTGGGTATCTAGAGGGCACCGGGAAAGTGATCTTACCCGAACCACAAGCGTTGTTGACTCAGGCGGCCAAAATGCCTGGTTTAGACGGACAGAAAATGTCCAAGTCGTATGGCAATACCATTGGGCTCCGTGAGGACAAAGATTCGGTGGCCACGAAGATTAAGCGGATGCCTACCGACCCAGCGCGGATCCGTCTGTCAGATCCAGGGACACCCGAGAAGTGTCCTGTGTGGCAGTTCCACGAGGTGTACTCCGATGAGAGCACGCAGCAATGGGTGCGCCAGGGGTGTACGTCCGCAGGCATCGGCTGCTTGGAGTGCAAGCAGCCTGTCATTGATGCCGTGGTGGTTGAGCAAGAGCAAATCATTGCCCGAGCGGCACCCTATGAAGAGAACCCCGATATGGTGCGATCCATTTTATTGGAGGGTGCGGAGAAAGCTGAAGACGATGCGCGCCAAACACTTCAGGAAGTGCGCCAAGCGATGGGACTAAGCTACCGGTGATGACACAGGTCCAAGGGGAATTGGCCTTGGCCATGGTGGATGGGTCACCACTCACTACCTTGCCTGAAGACCTCTACATACCGCCGGATGCCCTCGAGGTGATACTGGAGTCATTCGAAGGGCCCTTGGATCTTCTGTTGTACCTTATTCGGCGGCAAAACCTGGATATTGTGCGCATCGATGTTGCAGAAATTACTCGGCAGTACATGGGGTACATCGCATTGCTGGAGGCTATGCGATTTGAGCTGGCAGCCGAATACTTATTGATGGCGGCCATGCTCGCTGAAATTAAGTCGCGTGCTTTGTTGCCCAAAACGGAGGGTGCAGACGAGGCTGAGGAAGATGACCCGCGTGCCGAGTTGATTCGCCGGTTGTTGGAATACGAACAAATTAAAGATCGTGCTGAGGCACTCGACACACTGCCGCGGATCGATCGGGATTTTGAGGTGGCTTTGGCCGAGACGCCGGAGACAGACGCTGAGGTGCTGAAACCTTCGGTCGAATTGTCTGAGCTGGTGTTGGCTTTCAGCGACCTGCTGGCTCGCGCGCAATTGTCAGCGGCGCATCAAATCGCTTGGGAGCCACTCAGCACGCGCGCTCGCATGAGTGAGATTCTTGCCAAGCTAGGGCATCGTTCTGAGTTGGCTCTGACAGATTTATTCTCCATTGAGGAGGGCCGGGCGGGCGTCGTGGTGGCGTTTTTGGCCGTATTGGAGCTGGTACGCGAAGGGATGTGTGCGCTGATTCAGTCGGCACCAGGCGGTCAAATTTATGTGCGAGGCGCGTCATGACTGAGCTGGATTTAAAGCGAATTTTGGAAGGGGCCTTGTTCGCAGCCCGAGAGCCTATGAGTATTCATCGGCTGAAGAAGTTGTTTGGCGATGAGCGCCCACCCACTGAGGGGATGTTGCGCGAGGCTTTGTCGAGTTTGGCAGAGGAGTACGAGGGGCGTTCAGTGTCCTTAGTGGAGGTAGCCGGGGGTTTTCGGTTTCAGGTGGATACCGCGCTAGCCCCCTATCTTGCGAATCTGGCGGATGAGAAGCCTGGCCGCTATTCCCGGGCAACGCTTGAGACGCTTGCCATGATTGCCTATCGACAGCCGGTGACACGAGGTGAGATCGAAGCCGTTCGAGGTGTGGCGGTGAATACCCAGACTATCCGTACGTTGGAAGAGCGAGGCTGGGTCACGGTGGTTGGGCACAAAGAAGTGCCAGGTCGGCCGGCGTTGTATGCCACGACCACCCAGTTTTTAAATGATTTTGGGCTGAAATCGTTAGAGGATTTGCCTGCAGCAGAGGGATTGATGGTGTCACGCACTGAGGACTTATTGGATCAGGTGATGCACGATGAGTGAACGCTTACAAAAAGTGTTGGCACGAGCGGGTTTGGGTTCGAGGCGTGGTCTGGAGGAAGCAATCACCGCTGGCCGGGTGACCATCAATGGTGAGACGGCAACGCTTGGACAGCGGGTCTCATCTGCGGATGCCGTGACACTGGATGGGCAGACCATACCCAGTGAGAGCTTATTTGAAGAGACGCGATTGGTGCTGGCCTATCATAAGCCTGAAGGGGAGATTTGTTCCCGTCATGATACCGAAGGACGGCCCACCATCTTCGACCGATTACCCAAGCTGGCCACAGGTCGGTGGATTGCAGTCGGTCGTCTGGATATCAATACTTCTGGATTGATCTTGTTGACCACCGACGGGGAGTTGGCGAATCGATTGATGCATCCCTCAAGTGGAGTGGATCGCGAGTACTTGGTACGGGTGCATGGCGAAGTCACACCCGATCATCTCGAGGCCCTGACCAGTGGCGTCATTCTGGATGACGGTCCCGCGCGGTTTACCGACATCGTAATTCACCCGGAAGACGATGAGGAAAAGCGCAATCGCTGGTTTTACGTGGCCTTAATGGAGGGGCGGAACCGCGAAGTTCGGCGTCTTTGGGAAAGCCAAGGGCTGCAGGTGAATCGACTGAAGCGGGTTCGCTATGGCTGTATTTTCTTGCCCTCTTTTTTAAAGCAGGGACACTACGTTGAATTAGGTCAGAAAGAGGTCGATGACTTGGCTAAGTTGGTCGACATGCCTTCTCGCAAAGTGCCAAAAATGTCACCTCAAGAACTCAAGGATTCAAAACGCCGTTTGGGTAAGAAAGCGCAGGCGCCTCGAAAAGGGGGTGCATCAAAAACAGCGCCGCGGACGGCTCCGGCCAAGTCGCGCTCCGGCAAGGAGAATTGGACTACCGCGCGGGCCAAGTCCCCACGGAAGCCATCCACTCGCGGGCGTTGAGACGTTGGCCGTGAAATTCACCAGCCTCTTCGGTTAACCCAAAGACAAAAGACTCCGCCACCAAATCAGGACTCGGTAGAGAGGCGGGGTCTTCCCCAGGCTTCGCCTCTGCTCGCATCGCCGTGCGTGTGCCGCCAGGATTCACCGTCAAAACGCGCGTGGCGGAGGTGGTATCCAGCTCCTCGGCCAGCATTGCGGTGAACATTTCAAGACCCGCTTTTGAGACCGCATAGGCTCCCCAGTAAGGATTGACCTCATAGCCGACTGAGGAAGTGGCCATGACAATCCGTCCAGCGGGCGATTGATCGAGCCAAGGCAAGAGCGCTTGGGTCAAGTAGAACACTGCATTTAGATTCACTGCCATGACATCGGCCCACTGAGCAGGTCGATGTGTTTGGATGGGCTCACGTCCACCGAGGAGAGCCCCCACGTGGGCCAGTCCATCGAGGCGGCCGAACGTCTCCCCAATTTGTTCGGCCAGTTCACGCGCACCCTCGGCGGTTAAGTTTGTGAAATCGGTGGCCACGATGACGGGTGTCGGACCGCCGGCCTCAACAATCTGGTCATACACGGTATTGAGCGCTTCTTCGTTTCGCGCCATGAGGATGACCGTTGCGCCCCGTTGTCCGAGGGAGATGGCTAGGCTCTTCCCAATGCCGCGACTGGCGCCGGTGACTAGGATGACCTTGTTCTCAAAGGACGGGTCTGGGTTTCTTGCATTTAAGGCCTTGGCGAGATCAACTGTGGGTGTCATTCAGGTCTCCTCGCAGCCAGCTGGTAATTGATGTTGAGATCGGCCGTGGATCGGCTGAATTGCTGATAAAGCGGATGGAGTACAACCCCCTCAAGGGCCTCGATGCGTAGGCCGGCCGGCCGTAGGCTGGCGGCGATTTCTGAAGGCTTTAAAAACCGCACATAGTCGTGCGTGCCCTTCGGGACCCAGCCAAGAATATATTCTGCAGCCAAGACGGCCCCTAGGTAGGCTTTGGGTGTCCGATTGATGGTCGAGATGACCAGGCTGCCGCCCGGTCTCACTAAACTCGCCAAAGCAGCCAGCGTTTGTTCAGGATGAGGAACATGCTCGATCATCTCAAAGCAGGTGACCACGTCATAGAGGCCTGCATGGCCTGCGGCCCATTCTTCGGCTGACGCTTGCACGTAGCCAATCTCTAGACCTTCGCCTGCCGCATGTAACTTCGCTGTACTGAGCATTTCAGGTGAGGCATCAATGGCGGTGACCTGTGCCCCGCGTCGAGCCAATGCTTCGGCTGCCAAGCCGCCGCCAGTGCCCACATCCAACACCTGCGCACCTTCTAACGGGTATTGCGCTTCGGTAAAGTCGATTCGCAGCGGGTTGATTTGATGCAAGGCACGCATGGGGCCATTAGGGTCCCAATAATTGCGTGCAATGGCGTTGAACTTGGCCACTTCAGTGGGGTCGATGGCGGTTTGCATGGGTCTGCGTTTTCCATTGATTAGGGAAGTCGACTGAGGATGATAGCGTCCTTCGAGGCACCTTCACAGAAGCAGTCCGTTTTGTGTGGTTCCGTGCTATGATCCGACGTTTATAAACACCTTAGGAATCACCCGGTATCCATGTCTGATTCGGCCCGCGAAATACTACCGATTAACATCGAAGACGAATTAAAAACCAGTTATCTCGATTACGCCATGAGTGTGATTGTTGGGCGTGCATTGCCCGACGTTCGGGATGGTTTGAAACCTGTCCATCGCCGCGTGTTGTTTGCTCAAAGCGAGCTGAATAACAACTGGAATGCGGCCTATAAGAAATCAGCCCGTGTGGTCGGTGATGTGATTGGTAAATACCATCCTCACGGCGACTCCGCGGTATATGACACGATTGTAAGGTTGGCACAGCCTTTTTCGATGCGCTATCCGTTGATCGATGGTCAGGGGAACTTTGGTTCGGTGGATGGTGACCGAGCAGCCGCGATGCGTTATACCGAAATTCGGATGGCCCGAA
>CAJXXD010000084.1 GCA_913062835.1 uncultured Gammaproteobacteria bacterium | reverse complement strand
TTAAAGGGCGCATATCATACCAGAGTGCGTGCAAAACCGAGAGCCACCGTACGATCTCAGGGCATCCTCCGAGCGCTTCAGGCCAGTTTCCTCTACAATGCGTGGGGATTTATAGGAGCACGCTGTGGAACTGACCATCATTCGACCTGACGACTGGCATCTTCACTTGAGGGATGGCGCATGTCTCACAACCACTGTGCCAGATACCGCCCAAAGTTTTGCGCGCGCCATTGTCATGCCGAACCTCAAACCACCGGTCGCGACAGTCTCACAGGCTGTGGCCTATCGAGAGCGCATCCTAAACGCACTGCCGGAGGGCATGACGTTTGACCCTCTGATGACTCTTTATCTAACACCCGAATTGTCTCCGGACATAATACGTGAGGCCGCCGAGACCGACTGTATTCATGGCGTAAAGCTCTATCCCAAGGGTGCCACCACCAATTCAGATGCCGGTGTTTCCGGGCTCGATAATATGATGACAACCCTTGAGACCATGGCCGAGGTCGGATTGCCCCTACTCGTCCATGGCGAAGTCACCGACCGGGAGATCGATATCTTTGATCGTGAAGCGGTCTTCCTCGAGCGAACACTCGCCCCCCTGATGGAACGCATTCCAACACTGCGAGTGGTGTTAGAGCACATCACCACAGAAGATTCTGTTGAGTTCGTCAAGGCGCACCCTGAGATGGGCGCGACCATTACCGCCCACCACCTGCTCTATGAGCGCAATGACATGCTGGCCGGTGGCATCCGGCCTCACCTGTATTGCCTGCCAATACTGAAGCGAAGTAAACACCGCGATGCGCTCATTGCGGCGGCAACTTCCGGGTCCCCACAGTTTTTCTTGGGCACCGACTCTGCACCCCATGCAGTCGGGGATAAGGAATCCGATTGTGGCTGCGCAGGCTGTTACACCGCGCCTCATGCGATGGCGCTGTATGCAGAGGTATTCGAAGCCGCCGGTCGTCTCGACCGACTCGAGGGCTTTGCCTCAGTATTTGGGCCTCAGTTTTACGGTCTCCCAGTCAACCAAGAGTCGCTCACTCTGGTGAAAAGACCCACCCTCGTGCCCATGGCCAGACCCTTTGGCGACACCGAAGTGCGGTTACTCAAAGGCGGTGAAACCTTGAACTGGACCCTGGCATGATTGAACCGAACGTTCTGAATGGTGAGGAAACCCAAGGCACGAACAAATCCAAAAAGAAAACGCGCCTTGGTGAACGCTTTCGGGGCTTCCTGCCGGTGGTAGTTGATCTCGAAACCGGCGGCTTTAACTGCCAAACCGACGCGTTATTGGAACTGGCGATGGTGATCCCCGACATGGATGAAGACGGCACTCTCTTCATTCGTGAGTCACTGCATGCGCACATCGAACCGTTCGAAGGCGCCAATCTAGAACCTGCGGCCTTAGAATTTACGGGAATAGACCCCTACCATCCGCTTCGCATGGCAGAAACCGAGCACAGCGCGCTGACGCGTATGTTTAAGCCGATCCGCGACGCCATCAAGCATCACGGATGCAACCGTGCGATTTTGGTGGGCCATAACGCGCATTTTGATCTCGGGTTTTTAAATAAGGCAATCGAGCGGACCGATGTCAAACGTTCGCCCTTCCATCCTTTTTCCTGTTTCGATACCGCTACCCTCTCTGGCCTTGCCTACGGTCAAACCGTGCTCGCCCGCGCGTGCGATGCAGCGGGGCTGAGTTTCGACCATAAGGAAGCGCACTCAGCACGATACGACGCCGATCTCACAGCCCAGTTGTTCTGCGAGATCGTCAATCGGTGGAGGGATTTAGGGGGCTGGAACCCCCATCAGGATTCAGCTGGACAGGGTATCTAAATCCAGTGACCGTGCAGCAATGACGGCCTGTGTGCGGGAGTGGACTTTCAGTTTTCTCAAGATGGCCGTCACGTGAGCTTTTACAGTGGCCTCACTGACATCCAATTCATAAGCGATCTGCTTATTGAGCAAGCCTTGCATCAACATCACCAGGACCCGGAATTGCTGTGGCGTCAGTGACGCGATGCCTTCGGCGATCTTGGCCTCTTTATCTTCAACAACAGGCTCCCCTAAATTCACATCGTCAGGAATCCAGGCCTCTCCATCAAGCGCAGCGACGATGGCTTCGACCATGGTGTCTAACGACACGCTCTTTGGGATAAAGCCCAACGCGCCATATTCCAACGCGCGCTTAATAACGTTGTGATCTTCATTACCCGAGACCACGACCACGGGCATCTCAGGACTTTGGCCTTTCAGATACACCAAACTCGAGAAGCCACTCGCGCCGGGCATGGTCAGATCAAGCAACACCAAATCGGCGTCGTTATGCTCTGAGGCAGCGTCTTGCAACTCAGCCATGGAAGACACTTCCACGATGTCGACTTGCTTGGTGGCCTTGGTAACCGCTTGCTTAAGTGCAGCCCGAAACAACGGATGATCATCCGCGATCACAATTTTGCAGTGATGCATGGCGTAATTCCTTGACACGTAATGCCACTAATGTACCAAAAAGTCGAAATAAAGCCTAAATATTGGATTAAGCATTTAGGCTGAACAAAAAAAGACCTGCCGAGTCGCCTCGACAGGTCTTTTCGTTAGGCTGATTGTCCGATCAACGGTTCATGCGATTGTCGATCAGCTCATCTACCACAGACGGATCTGCCAGTGTGGAGGTGTCACCCAGGGCCTCATACTCATTGGCCGCAATCTTTCTCAAGATACGACGCATGATTTTGCCTGAGCGGGTTTTCGGAAGCCCGGGCGCCCACTGAATGAAGTCAGGGGATGCAATCGGACCAATCTCATTACGCACATGACCTCTCAATTCAGCACGCAACTCTTCGGTTGGCTCATAGCCCTCTTGGAGGGTGACATACACATAAATGCCTTCACCCTTAATGTCATGGGGATAACCCACCACAGCAGCTTCTGCAACCGCATCGTGTGCCACCATGGCCGATTCGATTTCTGCCGTACCCATTCGGTGCCCCGAGACGTTCAACACGTCGTCCACACGACCGGTAATCCAGTAATAACCGTCTTCATCGCGACGCGCTCCGTCACCGGTAAAATACCGATTCGGGAAGGTTGAGAAGTAGGTCTGCTCAAACCGCTCGTGATCACCCCAGCAGCTACGGCCCTGTGACGGCCAAGAGTCCATAATGACCAAGTTTCCATCGGTCGCACCGTCCAGTACGTTGCCCTCGGCATCCACCAGTGCGGGCTGCACTCCGAAGAAAGGACGGGTCGCTGAGCCAGGCTTCGCATCGGTTGCACCGGGCAACGGTACAATCATGATGCCGCCGGTTTCAGTCTGCCACCAGGTATCCACGATGGGACAACGGGTCTGACCGATCACCCGGTGATACCATTCCCATGCCTCTGGATTGATCGGCTCACCCACAGATCCCAAAATCCGTAGCGACGACAAATCAGAGTCGCCAAGGACGTCTTCACCCTTGGCCATCAGTGAACGAATCGCTGTAGGCGCTGTGTAGAACTGGTTAACCTTGTGCTTTTCAATCACTCGACCAAATCGCGATGCGTCTGGGTAAGTCGGCACCCCCTCAAACATCAACGTGGTCGCACCGTTGGCAAGCGGACCATAAACAATGTATGAGTGACCGGTAATCCAGCCTACATCGGCCGTACACCAATACACATCACCGTCTTTGTAGTCGAAGACATATTGGTGAGTCAGCGAGGTATAGACCAAATAGCCACCGGTGGTGTGCTTCAGCCCCTTGGGCTTCCCAGTCGAACCAGAGGTGTAGAGGATAAACAGCGGATCTTCCGCGTTCATAGGCTCTGGATCACAGTCGGCTGGCTGATTGGCACACAGTTCGTGATACCAAAGATCCTTGGCCATCATCGGCACATCACCGCCAGTGCACTTCACAACGACAACCGACTCGACCGCTTTACACGCGTCGAGCGCCATCGCTTTGTCCACGTTAGCTTTCAGTGCCACCGACTTGCCACCGCGGCGGCCTTCGTCGGCCGTGATAATCATTTTTGAGCCCGACTCTTCAACGCGGACAGCCAAGGCATCTGGCGAGAACCCACCAAAGACAATCGAGTGCACCGCACCGATTCGCGCACAAGCCAACATCGCCACTGCTGCTTCAGGAATCATCGGCATGTAGAGGGTAACCACGTCACCTTTTTTAACACCCTGACTCCTCAGAGCGTTGGCAAACCGACACACACGCTCGTACAAGTCGCGGTAGGTGATGTGTTCATCCGCGTTGGGATCGTCCCCTTCCCAAATAATGGCTGTGTGGTCGCCACGGGTAGCTAAATGGCGATCCAAGCAGTTGGCCGCTACGTTCAATACACCGTCTTCATACCACCGAATATCCACCTGACCAGGGGCAAACGATGTGTTCTTGATCTTTGACGGGAAGGTCATCCAATCCAAGCGCTTGGCTTGCTCAGCCCAGAACACTTCAGGTTCTTCAACCGACTGGCGGTACATGGCTTCATAAGTCGCTTGGTCTGCCCATGCATTGGCAGCTATTTCTGGGTATACCGGGTATACCTTTGAGTCGGTCATGGAGTCTCCTTCAAAATTAACGTTATCCCTTGAGTCTTACTGGATACAGACGCCCGCCCAATACGACGATCGTCTCGAATACACCTAAAAGCTATGATCTTGATCAAAGAAGCGCCGAAATTTGGCGCACCATCGCATCGACATCGGTCTCCATGGCAAACACGGACACCAGCTCACCGGATTGATCGATCAGATAAATACGCGAACTGTGGTCGACCGTATACCCTGGCCCATCCCCAACCCGCTGAGCATAAACCTGATACTGGCGCATTGCTTGTCGGATTTGTTCGTTATTGCCAGTAAGGCCAATAAACTCCGGATGGAATGCGCGCGCATAGGCCTCAACCGCCTCAAGGGTGTCGCGTTCCGGGTCGACGGTCACAAAAACTCCACTCACTTGTTGCTGGCGGTCACCCAGACCGTCCATCACCTGGGCCATGCGAGACAATTCCACTGGACACACATCTGGGCAAAACGTGTAACCGAAATAAATCAGCGTCAGCGGTGTTTGCAACGTACTCGAATCAAATGCCCCATCCGCCGACTGCAACTGCAAATGACCACCCATCTGAGCACCTGGCAGCCCTTGAGACTCTGTCCCTGTCATGTTGCGCACAAAGGGCCAGGCCACCAAA
>CAJXXD010000083.1 GCA_913062835.1 uncultured Gammaproteobacteria bacterium | reverse complement strand
TGGTGATCTATGCCATTCCGCCGATGATTCGATTGACTAATCTGGGCATCCGCTTGGTGGATAAAGAGGTTTTGGAAGCAGCCGACGCCTTTGGCGCCAGTACTTGGCAAAAACTGACTCAAGTGCAGATCCCTCTGGCTTTGCCTAATATTTTCGCCGGCGTGAACCAGACCATTATGATGTCACTGGCGATGGTGGTGATTGCCTCGATGATCGGTGTAACCGGACTTGGACAGCCGGTTTTGAAAGCGATCTCGAATCAGTATTTGGCGATGGGTCTGTTAAACGGCCTGGCTATTGTGGCCTTGGCGATCATCTTCGATCGCATCAGCCAGTCGTACGGACAGCGATTGCAGAGCTATCGAGGAGACCGTCATGAGTGAGTCGACCACCAAGATTGAGATTAAAAACCTCTACAAGATCTTCGGAGCCGACCCTGTGGGGATGCTCGAAAAAGTGAAGGCCGGCATGGGCAAGGACGAGCTCAATGACGAGCACAACCATGTCTTGGGCCTTGAAGACATCAACATGAAGATCCCAGAAAAGGGCATCCAAGTGGTGATGGGGCTTTCAGGGTCCGGTAAGTCGACCTTGATCCGTCACATCAATCGCTTGATTGAGCCAACCTCAGGGGAAATCTTGGTGGATGGCGAGAATGTGATGGCCATGAGCGAGGAAAGCCTTCGCGAGTTCCGTCGTAATCGCGCGTCTATGGTGTTTCAGAAGTTTGCACTGTTGCCTCATCGGACGGTCTTGGAAAACACCATTTACGGGTTGGAGATCCAAGGCATTAAGGAGAAGGAAGCAGAAAAGCGTGCGGCCCAATGGATTGACCGCGTGGGTTTGAGTGGTTATGAAAATAACTACCCCGCGCAGTTGTCTGGCGGCATGCAGCAGCGAGTCGGCCTCGCTCGGGCTTTGGCCACCGATGCCGACATCTTGCTGATGGATGAGGCCTTCAGTGCGCTCGATCCATTGATTCGTACTGACATGCAAAATATCTTGCTGGATCTGCAGCAGGAGCTTCACAAAACCATCGTGTTTATTACGCACGATTTGGAAGAGGCCTTGCGCATCGGAGATCAGATTGCGATATTGCGCGACGGAAAAGTGATACAGCAGGGCACGCCTGAGCGGATTGTGTTGAAGCCGAAAGACGATTACATCGCCGACTTCACCAAAGACATTAACCGCGGCCGGGTGATCAAGCTAAAAACCATCATGTCGGCGCCTAACGACCGCCCGGGCCCTGAGCTTCCGGGTGATATGATGGTGGAAGATGCTGCGCAGTTGGTGACAGAGTCGCCCTCGTCGCAGGCTCGCGTCATGGATGCGGATGGCCAGGTCGTGGGTTGTGTCACCATTTCCGATTTGATCCGTGCCATGGCACGGCCTGATATTGAATCTAGACTCGAAGAACTGTAAATGCCCAAAGAGACTCGGCTCGTGTATTCCACCGAGTCGGGTCGTATCCGATCCGACTCCCCTGCCACTGAGATTCGCCCTGACGATTCGGTGATTCGAGTGCGTCGTGAGACCAAGGGTCGCGGCGGCAAAGAAGCCACAGTCATCTGGGATGTGCCGGGTGGCGAGTCTGAGTTGAAAAACCTAGGCAAAGCCATCAAACAACGTCTCGGAACGGGCGGGTCGGCCAAGGACGGACAAATCGTGATCCAAGGGGATCACGTCAGTGCCATCATTGCCTTCTTGCAAGATAAAGGGTACGCAGTGAAAAAGGCAGGCGGATGAGCATCGACACCTCTCTCTTTAAAAAGGCCATGGGACAGTTCCCCACAGGGGTCACCATTACCACCGCCTACGATAAAGCCGGTCAAGTGGCCGGCATGACCGCCAGTGCCTTTTGTTCGGTGTCGATTGACCCTTTGTTGGTGCTGATGTGTCCTGCCAAAAATGCCGAGTGCTATTCCGCACTCACCGAAGCCTCGTATTTCAGTATCCATCTGCTCGGCGGTGAGCAAGGCGCCTTGGCGTGGCAGTTCGCCAAATCCGGCGTCGATAAGTCCGACGGCATCGAGTGGATCCAAGGTGCGATGGGTGCCCCTAAAATACCCGGATGCCTTGCCTATCTGGAGTGCCGTCACCATGCACTGTATGACGGGGGTGATCACGGGATTTTAGTGGGTGAAGTGGTGTCTTTGGAATTGGATGATGCGCAGGTGCCTTTGGCCTATTGCCAGAGCCAACTCGGTCCTATGCCGGCACTCTAAACTGCTTTGGGCCAGCCTTCTGGCCGCTCCAGTCTTTGCCGATGGCAATCGATGCGATCAATTGGCCGCGCTTGCGGCCGACCCCTTCAAACAAGCAGAGGCTGTTGATTACCAAGACATCCAAGGGCCGGACGTGATTTTGGCCTGTCATCAAGCGGTCACGGACCACCCTGACAATGGCCGCTATTGGGTGCAGCTTGGCCGGGGGTATTTAAAGATGGATCGAGGGCCTGAAATGGTGGCGGCCTTTGAGCGGGCTCAGCGTCTCGACTACCCGGTCGCCTGGTTTGCCCTGGCGGTGACTTATCACACGGGCAATGGGCGCGCGCGGAGCGATCGTGCCCAAGCAGAAGCCCTTTATTTGGAAGCCTATGAGCGAGGCGTTCCCTTCGCAGCCCTAGGGCTTGCCCGACTCTATGATGAGCCCGGGCAGGCTCAATTTGATCCAGACAAATCGTCGCTGTGGCAGCGGCGTTTTGAACAAAGGAGTGACTGATGCGCGTCGCGATATTTGCAGTCTTAATCTCTGTCGCGGGATTTGCTCGAGCATTTGATGGGCAGCCGGTCCGCTATGAGGTGGATTGGGGTCCTTTGACCTTGGCGGACATTGAGATTCGTTGGTTAGATAGCGACGCGGTTCGTTCGGTCGAAGCCGATGTCTCGTCTCGAGGCGTGGGTGCCTGGTTTGGCTCCTTTCAATCGGCGCTTGAAATTCTAGACGTCTCCGGTCAAGGCGTATTGCTCAATGGGCGGAGCACATGGGACGAGGGCATGAGCCAGTTGACGGTCAATTGGGCCGGTGCCGAGAGTGAACCCACGGTCGATTATTTCCGCTCTAAACCTCGCGATTATGAAATCAGTCCCATTCCGGAGCAGTCGACGGTGGGGACTGTGCATCCCTTTGCACCCGTATTTGAAGTGGCAGGCCAATTGGATGAGACCGGTCGATGCGAAGGGGACTATGCCGTATTTGATGGCATCCGTCGCTATAACGTCCGGATCGAAGACGGCGGTGATGTCATGCTCTCAGATGAAGGGGGCTCCGGATATCAAGGTGAGGCCCATGTGTGTCGGATTTCGGTTGAGCGCATTGGCGGGTTCTCGACCGGCAGGCGCTGGTTTAATACCGAAGAGTCTGAAGTCAGCCGAGTCCTCTATTTTGGGCGTTTGGGTGCGCATTGGTTGCCGGTTCGCTTTGAGATCTCAGCGCCGATCGGCTCGGCCGTGGCGCGGTGGGTGCCAACAGAGCCCGCGCTTGCCGAGCTAGACTGATTTGCTAGGTTGGCTTTTTCAGCCAGCGATAGGCCTGAAGACCGACCCATTCCCGAATCAAGATGGCCAATTGTTCGGCGCCATCAAACAGATTCCAGCGCATTTCATCGCCAGGAAGCTGGCTTCTAAAATCGGTGGGGTAGGGAGTCACGGCGATGCCTTCGGCCTCAAAGATCTCAATGGCACGCGGCATGTGAAATGCGGAGGTGACCAATAACCAGGATCCTGGACCTGCAAAACCGATGAGCTCGCGACTGAAGCGGGCATTTTCAACGGTGTTTCTCGACAGGTTTTCTAACAGCATCCGATCGGTTGAACCCGTGACCTCGTTAATTAAACGAAGCGCCAGATCACTCTCCGACAGCGAGGCGCGGACAAAGCTTCCCGAAAAGCCACTGAAGACCACCGGGGCATTGGGGTATTGCCGCATCAGGGTCACCGCTGTGGTCATCCGCTCCGCCGCACCATTCAAAGGCACCTGTCCATGGGCTTCGGTGATAAAGCCAGACCCCAGTGCACCCCCTAAGACAATGATGCCTGCGATTTGATCGGGCGGTGTCTTGGTGGGAATGCGAGTCTCGAGGGAATAGAGTGCGTAATTCCAAATCGGCAGGGCCCCGATTAACAGGAGACTCACCAAGGCGGCGCTGAGCCAGCCTCGAGTAGCGCCCCATCGACCTGCCCAGGCGGCGAGTGTCGCTAATGCAATGAGGAGCGCCAATACATGCAGGGGCTCTAAGAAAAATCCCACCAGTTTGGATGCGATGAAATACAAATCTGTCATGGCTGCACTCTAGTCAGTTTCTGCAAGGCGCTCAATGAGCTTGAGGCAGCCAAATCAAGGATTGGATGATCCACCCTTGGGGTTTGAGATTAAGGGTTTGGCATAGTCGGGCAAATCGCCGGTCTGCATCAGCCAGCGCGTGCCGCGATCGATGATCGCGGGTCTAAAGTGCGCAAGCGCTAAACCGCCCAATGAAAACAACAGAGATGCGATCATGCCAATTTTGGCGCCAGTGCTGAGCGGTTGGTTTGCATCCAATAGCATCAGGCCACTCGAGACCCAGGTGGGGCCCTCCAGATTGGGTTCTTTAATTTGCGACCAGGCGCCAAACTGACAGACCACCACGATCGGGTGGTCTTCGTTGACCTGAGTGACAACCTCTGAGAAGACCGTCGGCTGTGCCCGAATGTTGACTCGGTTGGCTGAAATCACACCGGTCTGATGAACGACGTCGCCCTGTTCACAGGTGACTGAGGGTCTGATGCTCCAGGCGCTCAAGGGGTTCTGAAACAGCTGGACGATTGAGATGGCGAGGAGCACCGCGCTCAGCCCGAGGATGACACGGGATGGTGTGATAGAAGATGAGTCAGTCGATTGAGGGGCTCGCATTCGATCGGGGTCCTTACTGAACCGGGGTCGTCAGTTCCCCAATCATAGACAAAATGAAGAAGTGTTGTCTGTGGAGCTCACTTTTCAGCTCGATGGCTTCCAGAGAGTTTTGGAACACTCGATCTTGAGCGGCCAGTAGATCATTTAATGGGCGACGGCCAGCGAACCATTGTTCCACATAGGCTTCCCGGGACTCGATCTCTTGATCGCGCTTTGCCTGAGAGGCTTTGAGTTGGGGAATCAGGTTGACTCGTTCGGCGTAGGCTGCGTTGATCACCCGTTCAACCTGGTTGACTGTTTGATCGTGACGGAACCGAGCACCTTCTAAGTCGTTCA
>CAJXXD010000082.1 GCA_913062835.1 uncultured Gammaproteobacteria bacterium | reverse complement strand
GAGGCAGACTCGGTCAAGCCGTTTATTGACCCCCGCCATACTCTCATTGAGTCGGCGCACCCATCACCGTTATCAGCTTATCGCGGATTTTTTGGATCGAAACCTTTCAGTCGAGCAAACCAGGCCTTAATGGCTCACGGGCAATCACCGCTTCCCTGGACGGTGACCGGCCACTTGCCGGATGATCTCAAAGGGCGGATCCAACAGCTTTTCTGACGTAAACTCAACTGGCGAGAGCACGAGCGCGACTCCGTGGTCCTTTTCAAATCCCACATCCATGACTGGGAGCGATTGCCCCTCGATATCAAGTGCCTCGCCAACGACGATAGGTCTCTCGATAGGCGCTATTTTTAGGTACTTTTTGGTCTGTCCTAGGTGCTCCAATCGCGCCACGATCTCCTGGCCGGTGTAACACCCTTTGGTAAAGCTCACGCCGCCCAACATTTGATAGTGCGCTTGCTGCGGTATGAGGAGGTCACTGGCGGCATGGTGGATCATGGCGAAGCCTGCGTTGAGCCGTGCAATGTCTGCCGATACTTGGTGGGATGGTGTTTGGTGCCCAACGACCCACTCGGTATGTCCATGCTCACCTATACGCCAATGATCTTTGTCCCTCTCGATGGACCCAGGTAACAGTGCAGTATTTGACGGGCCGGTCAATACGGCTACTAGGGCGGAGCGCTCGATCGTAACGCGCGCCAACAGACACATCGGTTTGAGTTTTTCGATTAACAAGTCGGCGGTGTCTGCTGCAGTGATCAGGTATACCGTTTCTCTATCCTGAAATACCCGAGCTGTGGCCAGCATCCGTCCTTTGGGATTTAGAAAGGCTGTCAGAGGGGCTTGGTCGGATGTCAGGCTTAGCAGATCTTGCGTGGATTGCCCGTGCAGTGTTTTTAATGCGCGCTCGCCGGACAGTTGAACACAACAAAACGGACTGGAATCGGTCATCTATGTTTCCTTGGGTGCTAGACTCTCACCATAACAGGAGGGAGTATGGACGAACGCATCGAATTCAACCGATTGGTCTGGCATTCACGTAGAGGCATGTTGGAAATTGACGTCATGCTGATGCCCTTCACCAAACATTTTTATAAGGATCTATCGGCTGCAGATCAAACCGCTTATCGACGGCTTTTGGACTGTGAAGATCAGGATATCTGGGAATGGCTTCGAGGATTTGAGCTGCCAGAGGATCCGGAGTTGGCCGGGATTGTAATGCGCGTTCGGGAAGCGGTTGGCGACTTGTCGATTCCCACGGAGTAATTGGAGCGATGTGGGTCTTTTGGTTGGACGTATCACGTGGGCACTTTAGTCTGCGACCGATTAACAATCTGCGGTTCGAGCGGACCGACCAAGGACTGCGTGTGCATGCGCCAAATGGCAAAGTGGTTTGCACGCCGGATCACATCGGGAGGTGGTCTTTAGGCGCCTGGGTCTATGTTTCATTGTTAGTTGAGGGTAGCCGATTGCACTTCTGGGGAAGTGTCCGTGATCGGGGCATGCGTCGACTGCAGAATCAGTTGGCGATCGATTAGCGGTCTCGATCGGGCCGTAAGATCGTATCCTCGGGCAGTTTTGAAAGGTCTGGATGGTTCAGCGTGTAATGCAGACCTCGACTTTCTTTGCGTTTCAACGCGGACCGAATAATCAATTCAGCGACCACCACTAAGTTACGAAGTTCAATCAGGTTGGCTGTGACCCGATAGTTGGCATAAAAATCTTGAATCTCTCGTGCCAAGAGCTGTGCCCGATTGAGTGCGCGCTGGAGGCGTTTATCGGTTCGTACAATGCCCACGTAATCCCACATAAACCGCCGGATCTCTGCCCAGTTGTGGGCTATGACTACGTTTTCATCACTGTCTGTGACCTGTGACGCATCCCAAGGTTCAATTGATTGGCCTGAAGGTGTCTCAGTCCAGGATTCGGCAATGTGCGTGGCTGCGGCTCGGCCGTATACAATGCATTCCAAGAGGCTATTGCTCGCCATTCGGTTGGCGCCATGTAAACCGGTTGATGACACCTCGCCCACGGCATAAAGGCCAGGTAAATCGGTTTCGCCGTGCAAATCCACCAAAACGCCTCCACAGGTGTAATGTGCTGCAGGGACAATGGGGATCCAGTCGCGGGTCATGTCGATTCCCAACTCCAGTAGGCGTTGATGGATCGTTGGGAAATGGTTGCGGATAAATTCAGGATCACGGTGGGTGATATCAAGATATAAATGATCAGCCCCGATGCGCTTCATTTCATGATCGATGGCGCGCGCCACGATATCGCGCGGCGCCAATTCCGCGCGCGGGTCGAATCCTGACATGAATTGGGTGCCATCAGGCAGTCGCAGCAAACCACCTTCACCCCGAACCGCCTCAGATATGAGAAAGGATTTGGCATCCGGATGAAATAAGCAGGTTGGATGGAATTGGTTGAACTCCATGTTTGCGACTCGGCAACCGGCACGCCAAGCCATGGCGATGCCATCGCCACTGGCACCGTCAGGGTTGGAGGTATATCGATATACTTTGCTGGCTCCGCCGGTGGCTAATATGACCGCCTGAGCCTCGAAGGTGTCGACCTCGCCGGTCTCGATATTTAGTACATGACAGCCTCGAACACGACGCTTACGGGCGCCTCGACCTTGTTCAACACACAAATCGACTGCGATGTACTTGTGATAGAAAGTTAAATTCTCAGCGCACGCCGCCTGACGGTCGAGCGCGTCTTGAATGGCCCATCCGGTCGCGTCGGCGGCATGCAAAATGCGTCGGTGCGAATGACCACCCTCTTGGGTGAGATGGAATGCTTCGTCTGACCGAGTGAAAGCGACCCCTTGATCGACAAGCCAGTCGATCGCCTCTCGGGCGTGGGTGACCACATGTTCGACAACGTCGCGATGACAGAGACCGGCACCGGCGATCAGCGTGTCCTGCACATGGCTTTCAATGCTGTCTTGGTCGTCGATCACGGCCGCAACGCCGCCCTGCGCCCAGCGAGTGGAACCACCGGATGGATCTTTGGTCAAAACAGCCACGCGCAGGTGTTTTGGAATTGAAAGCGCAGCGGTCAAGCCTGCCGCGCCGGCGCCAAGGACGAGCACGTCAACTCGATTATGATGAGGAGTGGTCATACGTCGATCTTGTCCTTTTTCAACGCCCGTGTCATCGTGGCCTTTGAATTTAGTGAGTTTTTATGGCGAATCCAGTCACACCGATGCAGACTAACGAAGCCGACAGCGATCACGCGTTGGTCGATCGTGCGCGCCAGGGCGATCGACATGCGTTTGACTTGCTGGTTTTGAAGTATCAATCACGGCTAGCGTTAGTCATATCTCGGTTGATCCCGAATTCTGGGGACGTGCTCGATGTTCTGCAAGATACGTTCGTCAAAGCGTATCGGTCGTTGCATACCTTTAGAGGCGACAGTGCATTCTATACGTGGCTGTATCGAATTGCTGTAAATACCGCGAAAAACCACATGGCGGCTCGGCAAAAAGAAGCGAAAGATGTCTCGGTGGATGATGACGCATTGGATACCGATCGCGTCAGTGGATTCCAAGACTTGGGTTCGCCCGATGGAGAGGCCAGTGCAGAGGAATTGCAGTCTGCGATCTTAAGTGCCATCGATGCGTTGCCAGAGGACTTGCGTCAGGCATTGACGCTTCGTGAGCTTGAAGGCCTCAGTTATGAGGAAATCGCTGCGACCATGAAATGTCCGATCGGAACCGTGCGTTCCCGGATATTCAGAGCACGAGATCAGGTGATCCAGGAAATTTCCTCACAATTTCCGGGAACCTTTTTGTCATGACTTTGTCTTACAAATGTGTCAATAATTCAGCAACAGCTGATCAAGGGAAGATTGAATGACCGAAACATTGCGTAATTCGTTGTCAGCCATGCTGGACCAAGAAGCCAGCGAGTTTGAGACCCGTCGCATTATCGATTCAGTGAAAACCCAGCCCGAACTTAAAGAGTACTGGGCGTCCTGTCAGCTGATTAAGAGCGCTTTACAAGGTGAGCCTTTGGTCCCAGGTGATCTATTGGCGCGTGTAAACCAAGAGTTAGATGGTGAAGCATCGGTAGATGTTGCGCCAGCTGAGTGTGAGTCGAAGCCTCAAGTGACCTTTTTGCCAGCGAGGGAGCCATTGCCCAGTCGGTTTGGCGCAGTCACAGGTCAATTGGCATTGGCGGCTTCGGTCGCTTTTGCCGTTGTGGTGGGTGTGAAAGTTGTGGCTCCGTTGGAGATGGCTGCCCCGATTGCAGATGTCAGTTCAGAGTCGCTGGAAATGATTCAGTTCCAACTGCCGGTTCAGAAAGAAACGGTTTCGGTGCAAGGGGTTCAATCCACTGAATCGGTCGTGAACAATGAGACTCCGCAGGCCACAGCACGCCTTTTGACCGAGCAAGACATGAAGCAGATGGTGAGTCAGCGACTGGGGTCTTATTTGCTTCGTCACGCAGAAAATACGGCCGTGGTAGGGAATTCCTCGGTATTACCTCTGGCGCGTGTAATGGGGCGTGACGAGCCCATCGAATGAGACCCTTATCGTGGGCATCGTTTATCGTCCTTTTGTGGTGCGTGCCGCTCTCTGCCCTAGCCATCGTTAATCCAGCACAAGAGCGGCTGCTCGCAATGACCACCGCGATTCAGTCTTTGTCGTATTCGGGAAAATTGGCATATCAGCGGGCGGACGTACTGGCCAACCTGGCTTTCCAACATGAGATCGTGGACGGGATTGAGCGGGCACGATTGAGACGTTTATCTGGCACCCCGTTAGAGCGTTCCCAGGCCGGCGATAGTTTAATTCAGGCTGCTCCTGGGCCGGATGTGCTTCGGCAAGGCTATCCACTCCCCGGACTGATCAATGCCGAGACCAAGTTATTGTTTGATGCGCCCTACGAGTTTTTGTTGGGTGCCGAAGAACGGGTGGCCGATCGGCCGGCCGAGACCGTATTGGTGCGGGCTTTGGATCCCCATCGGCATAGCTACAAATTCTGGATTGACTTGGAAACCTCACTGTTACTGAAGTCGCAAACCTTGAACGAGAAAGGGCAGGTGTTAGAACAGTTTGAGTTTTCGCAGATTGCCGTAGAAGACCAAGAAATACCGTTGGCCTCTGATAACGAGTCCTTGCAAATTCGAGTGCACCCAATCAAAACGCCGGAGCAGGTGATGCAATTTTCGCCAGCCAGTTGGCTGCCTGAGTCACCTCTGATTGAATGAATGAAGCCGCGCATTCTAGGGAGTTATAGTGGAACTGCAAGCAAAAAAAG
>CAJXXD010000081.1 GCA_913062835.1 uncultured Gammaproteobacteria bacterium | reverse complement strand
CCAAAAATCACAAAATAGAGCGTCATGGTGATCGCTGGCGGAATCAACGTCTGCACCCAAATCCGCGTGAAGCGGCGGACTTCAGTCCGTACGATGGTTTGATACGCGACCCAGTTGGGATTGCCAAAATCCGTGGCAGTTTTCTCGTAATTGGCCAACTCGCTCATGCCGTTTCCCCCTGGGTCATACTGACAAACAACTCTTCCAACCGGTTGGTTTTGGTGCGCATGCTGGTCACCTCCACACCGTGACGGGAGAGACTGGTAAAGACCGCGTTCAAGGACTGCCCCTTATCTACTTCCACTTCCAAGGTGTGCGGATCAGCCAACACGCATTCATACCCCTCAATCGCGGGAGTCTGGGTCAGTGGCGACGCCAAATCACAGACGAAAGTCACCGTATGCAAAGTCGCCAAGAGATCTCTCACACTCGATTTGGCGATGATCTCGCCGTGATTGATGATCGCTACGTTGCGACAGAGAGCTTCGGCCTCTTCTAAGTAATGGGTCGTGAGTATGATGGTGGTGCCCTGCTCGTTGATCTCGGTTAAAAAATCCCACATCCCACGGCGAAGCTCGATGTCGACCCCGGCGGTCGGCTCATCCAAGATCAGTAAATCCGGCTGATGGATCAGCGCACGCGCGATCAACAAGCGACGCTTCATTCCGCCACTGAGTGCACGGGACGGATTGTCCCGCTTATCCCACAGCCCCAACCGCTTCAAATAATGTTCGATGCGTGGTTCTGCCTCAGCCCGCGGGATCCCGTGGTAACCGGCGGTATTGATCAGAATATTTTGCGTTTTCTCAAACTGATTGAAGTTGAATTCCTGAGGCACCACACCGAGCTTGCGCTTGGCCATGGCAAAGGCGGTATCGATGTCATGCCCCATGACCGAGACTGAGCCTGCGCTCTTATTCACCAATGAACACAAAATGCCGATGGTGGTGCTTTTGCCGGCACCGTTTGGACCCAAGAGCGCGAAAAAGTCGCCTTTCTCAACGGTCAAATCGATGCCTTTTAGGGCCTGAAACCCGTTATCGTAGGTTTTCGTTAAGCCCTTAATGTCCAGCGCGTGTGTCACAGTCAATCCAAATCAAAGGTGGCAGATAAAAAAACGTACGACAGGATACCGGGGCACCTGATGCATTGCACCTGTCTGTGACGGCAGAGACTCGTGAATTCAAGGCACAAAAAAGCCCGATGGCTCGGGCTGTCAGGTCTTCGGTCAACTTGAGGTCACTTTGAGAGGCCTCGGTGTTGTCCCATGAGACCTCATCAATGCTTTTTAATTGGTTACAGCGGCTCGCACGCGCATGGCCACAGCCGGATCCAACCAGCGATCCAGATAGCTTGGGTAGCGATCCAAAAACTCCATCGCCACCTCCTCGCCATCAGCTTGTACCTCTTTCATAAAAAACAGCATGTCATTCATCTGCTCTCTAGAGATCTGCCGCTCAGACAAATACACCTCAACGGCATTTGGCAATGCAATCTCTGAAGCAGTCAGAGTCACCACCTCAGAAGGCACATAATCGGTTGGCCTAGGCTTGGCACACTCTTCGACCGCGATGCAGTTGTCCCACATATCCCGATCGAAGGGCACAGCAAAATTCACCGGCTCCATGGGGTATTCACTCAGCAAGGTAGTGGGTGCCCAGTAATAGCCGATCCAGTACTCGTCACGGTTCATCGCTTTGGCAAGAGACGCATCCAAGCCCGCATTCGATCCTGTGCTGACAAGCGCCCAGCCCTTTTTATCCATTTCAAACGCGTAAAACAGATTGGTGCTCGTAATATGACACGCCCAGCCAACTGGACAGTTGTGAAATCCGCCCAAGCTTGGGTCGTCGGGGTGTGGAAATAGGTCAGGCCGCTCGATGATGTCTGCCAAGGTTTGGATCTCGGGATGCGCTTCTGCAAGGCGCGCCGGGACAAACCATCCTTCACCTGCACCCTCAATCGGCGCCCGATTGCTGATGACCATCTGGCCTGAGGATACTCCCTCAGCAACCATGACTCCCACTGAGTTGAGCCACAATTCGGGGATCACCTGAGGTCTACCCTTTTCAGCCATGCTGGTAATTTGCGGGATCGGCCCAGCCACCACATAACTGACATCGCAACCAAATCCTTCGCTTAAGATTAGACCGTCTAGGGCAGACAAGAACTCACTGCTGGCCCAGGTCAGTTGTCCAATTTCAATAGAGCCGCACTCTACGTCATCGGAGGAATTCGAAGCTGACACCGTTGAGGCGAGCAGATAGGTCAAGCTCGCAATCACTTGCGCGGTACGATAGAACATGGAGAAACCCTAAGGAGTTGAGTGTGAGAGCGCATTAGAACCCATCGGCGACTTCTGCGTAAAGGACTCCAAACGCCAGACACAAAAAAGCCCGATCACTCGGGCTTTTTAAAAATGGAGCGGGAAACGAGACTCGAACTCGCGACCCCAACCTTGGCAAGGTTGTGCTCTACCAACTGAGCTATTCCCGCAAGTGGCGTCCCGTAGGGGATTCGAACCCCTGTTGCCGCCGTGAAAGGGCGGAGTCCTAGGCCTCTAGACGAACGGGACTAACCGAAAGTTTCCTAAACCCAGGCCTAGTTGGGCATCAGCGGAAACAGGCGCGCATTATGCCAGCGCGAGCACGAAGTGCAAGACCTTGATGAAAAAATCCGCTGCATTTAGCTTCGGGCCATGACCTCTGCAGCAGCCTGAATTACCACCCCGTGTCGTGCCGCGACCCGTTTCGGGTCTGGATCGTAACCCCCTCCGATTACGGTGGCACATGGAATACCGACCTCTCGAATGCGACGAATCACCTGGAGATCCCGCGACTTCAGTCCCTCGGTGGTCACCGACAACCGACCGAGCGCGTCGTCCACATGCACATCGGCGCCCGCGTCGTAAATCACAAAATCAGGGCGCCAACTGACCAATACCGACTCCAAAGTCTCCATCACCACGGCTAAGTAGTCGGCATCCCCCATCCCATCGGGCAAATGCACATCTAAATCGCTCTCGACTTTTCGGGCTGGAAAATTTTTCTCTGCGTGGATTGAACAGGTGAAACTGCCGGCATGCTCATCCAACAAAGCGGCCGTGCCGTCGCCTTGATGCACGTCGCAATCAAAGATCAGCACCCGAGAGGCCAGCCCCTCCCCCGTCAGATACCGTGCACAGACCGCCAGGTCGTTGTAGATGCAAAAACCGGAACCCCGAGCATGGTGCGCGTGGTGGGTGCCGCCGGCTAAATGGCTCGCCAAGCCCGACTCCAGTGCCAACTGGCAGGTTAACAGACTGCCCCCGAGGGCCAGAATCGTCCGAGCCGCCAAGCCCTCGCTCCAAGGCAGCCCGATCTCTCTGAAGGCCCTGGCATCCAAGGTGCCGGCCTGGAAGCCCTCGACATAGTCATGCGCGTGCACGGCCGAGACCACTTCGATTGGACAGGGTGTGGGTCGATACAGTTCAGTGTGCGGGACATGGGCGTCGACCCAGTCCTTAAGGTGGCCAAACTTGGCCATCGGAAAGCGGTGGTTTGCCGGGAACGCCGGGCTGTAACCCGGGTCCCAGACAATCGGCAGTGGCCTCACCGGCCGATACCGACATACTCCCAGCCTTGTTCCCTCAAGCGCTTTGGATCGTATTGGTTGCGACCATCAAAGATCGCCTTGGCTCTCATGACCCGTTCCATGGCCTTGAAGTCCGGTTGCCTAAAGAGATTCCACTCGGTCGCGAGAATCAGCGCGTCGGCGTCTTTAACCGCATCGTATTGGTGATCGCAGAGGTGGACAGACTGTCCCAGCCAAGCCGAATCGATTTCCTGGGTGATGGTCTCCATGGCCACAGGGTCATAGGCTTTGACTACCGCGCCGCGCGCCACCAGCTCCCGAATCATCACTGCCGAGGAGGCTTCACGCACATCGTCGGTGCCCGGCTTAAAAGCCAAGCCCCACATACCCAATACTTTGCCCGTCAAATCATCCCCGTAGCGCTCGACAATGCGCTCCACTAAGCGGTGCTTTTGCAGCTGGTTTCGGTCTTCCACGGCCTGCATCAAAATCGGTGAGAAACCGACGTCTTTCGACATCCCTAAGATGGCTTTGACATCCTTGGGAAAACACGAACCGCCATAGCCACAGCCCGGGAAAATAAAGCTGAATCCAATCCGTGGATCGGACCCGATGCCTTTACGGACATTTTCCACGTCGGCCCCGAGACGCTCACAGAGATTCGCCATCTCGTTCATGAAGGAGATCTTGGTCGCCAACATCGCATTGGCGGCGTACTTGGTCATCTCGGCATCGCGGATACCCATAAACATCAGCTTATCCCGTGTACGACTGAACGGCTCATAGAGCTCACTCAATACGTCGCGTGCACGATCCGAGTCGGTCCCAACTACCACACGATCAGGGCGCATGAAGTCTTCAACCGCCGCACCCTCTTTGAGGAACTCCGGATTACTGACCACGTCAAAGGCAATCGACACCCCCCGGGCAGCTTGAGCGGCTTGAATTTCTTTCGCCACTTTCTCAGCCGTACCCACAGGCACAGTCGACTTATCAGCAACCACCAGATACTCGGTCATGTGTGTCCCGATACCGCGCGCCACATCCAACACATAGCGGAGATCGGCCGAGCCGTCTTCGCCGGGTGGCGTGCCTACCGCAATCATCGCGACCTGAGTGCCTTCGAGTGCAGCCGCTAGGTCGTCGGTAAAACTGAGCGATCCACGCTCAAAGTTCCGGACCACGATGGCCTCTAAACCCGGCTCATAAATTGGGATCTCGCCCCGATTTAAGCGAGCCAGCTTGTCTTTGTCGACATCAACACAGACCACCTGGTTGCCCATTTCCGCAAAACAGGCGCCGGTAACCAGTCCAACATACCCTGTGCCTACTACAGCCAATTTCATCGTGTTTAGTGTCCGTTCTTGTACAAAGTTTCGTAGCAGTAATTGGTGGCATCCACAAAGCCATCAATGGAGCCACAATCAAAGCGGCGGCCTTTAAAGCGGTAGGCCAAAACGCACCCGTCGGCGGCCTGGCGCTTCAGGGCGTCGGTGATTTGCAACTCGCCGTTTTTACCGGGCGGCGTTTCCCGCAAAATATCAAAAATGTCCGGCGTTAAAATGTATCGACCGATGATGCCCAGATTTGACGGCGCCTCCTCTTTAGCGGGCTTCTCCACCATATCGGTAATCCGATAGACCCCGTCTTTGAGCGGCTCACCGGCGACCACCCCATACTGATGAATCTGCGACTCGGGCACTTCTTCGACCGC
>CAJXXD010000080.1 GCA_913062835.1 uncultured Gammaproteobacteria bacterium | reverse complement strand
CGTGTGCAGTTGGCGGAGCGATAATCATGGCTAATGAATTGAAAACGTTCGTCCCCATGCCCGATCGGGCGCCACCTTCGAGTGCCGTAGGGCCTTTGGCGTGGATTCGTCAGAATCTATTTAATTCGGTTTCGAGTTCAATCACGACGCTGATTTTCCTGTATCTGATCGTGATGTATGTGCCGCCCTTTATCGAATGGGCGATCATCAATGCGAACTGGACCGGTACGGACCGGTCTGTGTGTGACGCCAATAAGGCCGGTGCCTGTTGGACCTTCATCAATGTCCGCTTGGAACAAATCTTGTTCGGACTTTATTTTGGTTCCAATCCAGATCAGGTATGGCGTCCGATCACCATGTTCGTGGTGTTCTTTGCGCTATTAATTCCTCTGATGATGGATAAGACGCCGCGTAAAGATATTTTGGGTGGGCTGTTGCTGGTGCCCTTCCCCATTTTGTTCTATTTCGTGGTTTACGGTGGATCCTTCGGGATTCCGGTGGCGGATACCACGCAGTGGGGTGGTTTCTTGCTCACCTTCGCGCTGGCTTTTGTCGGTATTTTGCTGGCATTGCCGATTGGTATTTTGTTGGCCTTGGGTCGTCGCTCAGAGCTGCCGGTCATTCGCGCATTGTGTGTCACTTACATCGAGTTTTGGCGAGGCACGCCGCTGATCACGATTCTATTTATGGCGTCTGTGATGCTGCCCCTGTTCTTCCCGGCGGGTGTCGAGTTCGACAAGGTAGTTCGCGCCATGATCGGCATCACGCTGTTCCAGTCCGCATATACGGCAGAGGCGGTGCGCGGTGGCTTAGCAGCCATCCCGAAGGGCCAATACGAAGCTGCAATGGCCCTGGGCCTCGGGTACTGGAAGCGCACCATTTTCATTATTTTGCCTCAGGCTTTGAAAATTTCGATCCCATCGATCGTGAACACCTTCATTGCCCTGTTCAAAGACACCTCGCTGGTGTCGATCATCGGTTTGTTGGATTTGTTGAACATGGCCCAGACCGCTGCCCGTTCGCTCGAATGGAACGGCTATGACATTGAGGGTTACTTGTTTGCTGGCTTTATATTCTGGATGTTCTGTTATGGCATGTCGCGATACAGCCAAAACTTGGAACGGAAACTGGACACTTCGCGGAGAAACGACGCATGAGCACTGAAAACCCAATCAGCCAGGCTGAGCTTGGTGACACCATCATCAAGATCGATCGACTGAACAAGTGGTACGGTCAGTTCCATGTGCTGAAAGACATCGAGCTCGATGTGAAGCGTGGGGAACGGATTGTAATTTGTGGTCCGTCTGGGTCAGGGAAGTCGACTTTGATTCGGTGCATCAACCGCTTGGAAACCCATCAAGAAGGCTCGATTGTGGTCGATGGGATCGAGCTGACAGAAGACACCAAACACATCAACGACGTTCGTCGGGAAGTTGGGATGGTGTTCCAGCACTTTAATCTATTCCCTCACTTGACGGTGTTGGAGAACTGCACGCTGGCGCCTATTTGGGTTCGGAAAACGCCCAAAAAAGAAGCGGAAGAAATTGCCATGCGGTATTTAGAGCGCGTGAAAATCCCTGAGCAAGCGAATAAGTATCCAGGGCAACTGTCAGGCGGTCAGCAGCAGCGGGTGGCGATTGCACGATCGCTTTGCATGAATCCGCGGGTGATGTTGTTTGATGAGCCTACCTCGGCCCTCGACCCTGAAATGATCGCTGAGGTACTGGATGTGATGGTCGGGTTGGCGGAAGACGGCATGACCATGTTGTGTGTGACTCATGAAATGGGATTCGCGCGCAAAGTAGCCAACCGGGTGATCTTTATGGATGCCGGTCAGATTGTCGAACAAAACGATCCTGAGACCTTCTTCAACAACCCACAAAACGACCGAACCCAGCTGTTCTTGTCGCAAATCCTCCAACACTGATTAATTTTTGAGTGGAAATGCCGGTGTGTGCCCCTATGATAGGGGCATACAGTTTTTGGCATGTTTAAAGGAGTCCACATGGCTTGGAATGAGCCCGGAAACAACGGTCGCGACCCCTGGGGTGGCGGCGGTGGCGGTAACCGGAACGATCAAGGCCCACCCGATCTCGACGAGGTGGTAAAGAAACTCCAGGACGGACTGAATGGATTGTTTGGCAAAGCCAAATCAGGCGGCTCTGGCGAAGGCGGGAGCGGTCCAGGGTTTGAGTTTTCTGGTAAGTTGTTCGGCGTGGCTGTGGCAGCTTTGTTGGTCATTTACGGCGCTTTTGGTTTTTACAAGGTGGACGAACAGGAGCGTGCGGTCGTGCTTCGCTTCGGTCAGTTCTTGGAAACCAAGACTCCAGGCCTTCGCTGGAACGCACCCATTATTGATGAAGTGAACAAGGTCAACGTCACGCGCGTTCGGACCCATACCTCACAAGGTGTGATGCTCACTGAAGACGAAAACATCGTCGATGTCACCCTCGCTGTTCAATATGTGATTTCAGACCCGCGCGCGTTCTTGTTGAATGTGCGCCAAGCAGAGGTCACCTTGGCCCATGCGACGGATTCAGCGCTTCGTCATGTGGTCGGTTCGGCGGAAATGACTGCGGTCATCTCTGAGGGTCGTGAGGCCTTGGGTGCCGACGTGCAAACACGCTTGCAGAGTTACTTGGACGGCTATGTGGCCGGTCTTCGAGTGGTTAAGGTCAACCTGGAAAACAGCCAGCCACCCAGTCAGGTTCAGGCGGCTTTCGATGACGTGATCAAGGCCCGAGAGGACGAGCAGCGTCTGAAAAACCAAGCAGAGGCGTATGCCAATGGCGTGATTCCAGAGGCTCGAGGCCGCGCGCAGCGAGTGCTTGAAGAAGCCAATGCGTATCGTGAGCAGGTGGTGGCACAAGCCCAGGGTGAAGCCGATCGTTTCTTGAAGCTGTTGGCCGAGTACCGGAAGGCACCGGAAGTGACTCGTCAGCGCTTGTATATCGACTCGGTTCAAGAGGTGATGCAGCGTTCATCTAAAGTGATGGTGGATGTCGATTCTGGTTCAAACATCATGTATCTGCCTTTGGATCGGATTGCGAGCCAAGCGGCGCCAGCGATTTCCAGCCAAAACCGAGGCGTGCTCACACAGCCATCGGTGGGTAGTACGGCGGGGGGTGCAATGACGCCGGGCGACTTGCGGTCTTTGACTGACCAGGTGCTTGAAGAATTGCGCGCTCGTCAGGGCACTGATTCAGCCAGAGGAGGTATCCGCTAATGTCAGGACGTCAAATGGCCATTTTAATCGGGCTGGTGGTCGCCATCGGTCTAATCAGTAACTCGTTGTATGTCGTTAACGAACGTGAAAAGGCGGTATTGCTTAAGTTTGGTGAGGTGGTCGATACCGACATCAAGCCCGGGCTTCATTTTAAGATCCCCGTGGTCAACGACGTACGTCGATTTGAATCGCGCTTGGTGACCTTGGATGCGGCCCCTCAGCGCTACCTGACCTCCGAGAAGAAAGCGTTGATCGTCGACTCCTTTGTGAAGTGGCGAGTACAGGACGCAGGTGCTTTTTATAAGGCGACGGGTGGTGATGAGTTCACAGCGAACAGCCTCCTAGCCTCTCGGGTGGATAACGGACTGCGTAACAAGTTCGGTGAGCGGACGGTGTTCGAGGTGGTTTCTGGTGAGCGGGATGCTCTGATGGCTGAAATCACTGAAGAGCTTGACCGGATCGCGCTGAGCGAGCTGGGTATTCATGTCACTGACGTGCGGGTGAAGAAGATTGACCTGCCACCTGAGGTATCCAGTGCCGTGTACTCGCGGATGAGTACGGAGCGGGAGCGGGAAGCCCGTGACCACCGTGCACGGGGCCGTGAGTTGGCTGAGGGGATTGAGGCCGATGCCGATCGTCAAAAGACGGTGATCGAGGCCAACGCCTATCGTGAAGCCGAGCAGATTCGCGGTGAAGGGGATGCGATCGCGGCAGAAATTTATGCCAATGCGTTCAATCAAGACCCTGAGTTCTATGCGTTCTACCGTTCGATCCAAGCCTATCGCACTGCCTTCTCAGGCAAGGAAGACTTGTTGGTTATTGACCCTGAGTCAGACTTCTTCCGATTCCTGAATGACCCGATGGGCAGTCGGTAAGACAAACTGAGGCTGGGATCACGTCTGTGATCCCAGCACCTCTCCTAACTTCACCGGTTGGTCGGCCGACCAGTCATCTGATAACTGATAACTCGATTTAGGCGTCACCAGAATCACGGTAGACCCATATTGGAACCGACCGATTTCATCGCCCTGCCTAAACTTCAAGTGCCCGCCTTTGTGATAGTGCCAATGTTGGACATCTCGCCCCGGTGGCGTGATCACGCCCGCAAAAGGCGTTTCGATCGAAGCCACAAGCATGGCACCCACCAGCACCAGCGCAAAGGGTCCGTGCTCACCTTTGAAGTGAAGAATGACCCGTTCATTGCGCGCGAATACTGCAGGAATTCGGGTCGTGGTCTCTCGGTTCACTGAAAACAATCGACCCGGCACATAGGTCATCTGTTTGAATTCGCCTGCCATCGGGCAGTGCACGCGATGGTAGTCACTCGGTGACAAATACACCGTCACGAATTGACCGCCTTCGTAGGTTTGGTTGTACTCATCCGAGCCAAATAGCTCGTCGAGCCGAAACGCGTGGCCCTTGGCGTTTAGCCGAGTCTCGGCATCGATCGTGCCAAAACCAAAGACGGCGCCATCGGCCGGGCAGGCAATCTGTCCCTCGCCGGGCATTGGTCGGATACCTGGCTTCAGTGCGCGCGTGAAGAACGCATTGAAGTGCGGGTAGTTGTCGAGATCGGGGTCTGCGACCTCGTCCATGTTGATCTCAAACTGTTTGATAAACGCACGAATCAGCGCATTTTTTACCGCTGGGATTTCGCAGGTGGCCAGTGCGCCTGTGGCGCGTGACAACAGATGACCTGGCAAGGCGTGCTGGGCGAGTGTGTTGATCTGTTGCAACAAGCTCATGCGTTGCCTCCGGTTAAGGTGTCTAAGATGCGATGGAACGACAGCAGCCGTCGAATCGAGAGTTTGCCTTTTTCAATGGCGTCTCGAACGGCACATCCTGGCTCATGCCGATGGCGGCAGTCTCTAAATCGGCAATCGGACGCGAAGCGTCGGATATCGATAAAGCCCTGCTCCACATCGGTCCGAGAAATTTGTTCGAGTCCGAAGTCACGGATCCCTGGTGAATCAATGATCGAGCCACCCCCTGCATAGGCATACAGACGCGCGGTCGATGTGGTGTGGCGGCCGAGACGGGTTTGTTTGTGGAGATGACCCACTCGGATGTCTTCCTCCGGTAACA
>CAJXXD010000079.1 GCA_913062835.1 uncultured Gammaproteobacteria bacterium | reverse complement strand
ACCTTCGTCACCGCCATGCAATACCTCGATCAACAGGGGATTGGCGCCAATGGCTATATGGCGATCGCACTTGTGATCATGGAGTCGCCAGCCATCATCATGGCGGTGTTGCTCGCCAACCTACTCCGTCAAAGCGCTGGGCAGTCAACCCAGGGACCTTCGATCAAAAGCGTTCTGCACGAATCCTTTACCGACGGCGCACATCTCCTGCTCATCGCAGCCATGGTGATTGGATTTGTGACGGGAGAATCGGGTGAGGCCGTGATGCAACCATTCTCGGGCGACCTGTTCAAAGGGATGCTTGCGTTCTTCTTACTCGACATGGGGCTTTTGGTGGCCAAAAACTTCGCCGCCGCCCGGCAAAATTCGGCGCCCCTGATTCTATATGCGAGTGTCAGTCCCGTGGTTCATGCCTCGATCGCACTGCTTTTGTGCGGACTGCTGAACGTATCACTGTCGGACACTGTGATGCTGATGGTGTTGGCCGCCAGCGCCTCCTATATCGTCGTACCTGCTGTCTTGAGAGAAGCCATTCCGGAAGCCAACCCGTCGATCTATTTTGGCTTATCGATCGGCCTGACGTTTCCGCTGAATATTGTGATCGGGATCCCGTTGTACACCCTGATGGCGCAATGGTGGCTCGGTAGCTAGCACCGAGCCCTCGGTTAGAACACCTTTCCTCGTGCGGACACCGGCCAGAGGGTTTCAACGAGTCCTCCCCGTACACCGACGTACCAGTCGTGTAAATTGCAGGTGGGGTCGCAATGGCCAGGGATCAAACGCAGCTTGTCATTGATCTTCAGACGCGAACACGGATCCCGAATGATCCCGTGTTCGTCATTGCACTTGATGAACTCCAAATCATCGCGACCAAAGATCTGCGGCAATCCACTGTCAACCGATTGCACCTTCAGGCCTGCATCACAGATCGCCTGTGCAGGCTGCGCCTGACTCATGATCGAAGTCAGTAAAAACAAGGCGTTTTGAAAAGATCCGTGATCGAGCCGTTCGCCCGAGGCGTCTCGGACTTCTCCATAATCGGCATCCATAAAAGCATAGGACCCACACTGAAGTTCGTTATAAACGCCAGACTCGGCTTCAAATGGAAACGAGCCGGTCCCGCCACCGCCTACGATGTCACAAGATAGCCCCTCGGATTCGAGCGCCAAAACAACCGATTTCGTTTTTTTGATCACTGCCTCCATCTCGCGTTGGCGCGCAGCATAGGATCGGATGTGCTGAGCCCCTCCGTGATAAGCCTGTACGCCGGAGAAGCAGAGTCCCTCAGCCTGTTCAATCGCGCGCGCGATCTGTACCGCTTCGTCAACGCCGGTCACACCACACCGTTTCGCACCACAATCGATCTCGACCAAACACTCGAGCGCGGTTCCAGCCGCCACCGACGCCTTCGACAGCTCTGCGACATTGGCGAGGTCATCGACACACACAATGACGCGTGCACCGAGCTTGGGTAATTCAGCGAGCCGAAGGATCTTCAGGGGGTCTCGCACCTGATTGGTGATCAGCACATCAGTGATTCCGCCACGGATGAACACCTCGGCCTCACTGACTTTTTGACAGCAGATGCCGCAGGCCCCTCCAATTTCCAATTGGAGGCGCGCAATATCGACCGATTTGTGCATCTTTCCATGCGCTCGAAACCGAATACCCCGTGCCTCGACAAAGGCCGCTAGCGACCTCAAGTTACGCTCGAGCACATCTAGGTCAATCACCAAGCAGGGCGTCTGTATCTCAGCCTCGGCCATGCCGATCCGCGCCGGCACGTCGAAACCTACGAGTAACTCATCGAGGGTCTGTTTCATCCGTTGTAATTTGCCTGTCTTTGCCCCAAAGTGCGGTCGATGGAGCACGATCTCTTTTTATGATTGTGTGATATCTAGGCTGGATCTTAGCGCAAAATTCAAGGAACAATCTGCATGAGCGACAACAAAACTCACATCTACCATGAGCGAGTGGAAGCGATTCGCAAAGCCATTTTAGAGGCGTGCGTAGAACACGACGTGACAAAAGAACAGCTCTTGTCGGATCTGCTGTTATTAGAAGACCTGCAAGAACATGACCTGAATCGGGACCAAAAGCCGCTCGATTGAGTCCCAATCACGCCATTGAGTACCCACCACATAGAGGCCTGTGCCGCCCAAGATACTGAGAAGAGGTTGCCTCCATACCCAATGCAGGCAGAGCGTCACGGCCAGGGATATCGCCGTAAGTAGACCGTCCCCAACCCCCTCAAACGGTAATGTCATCAGCCCGTAGATCATCAGCACCGCCATCAATAAAGGCGGCAAATGCTGGCCCAAATAATGCACCCAGGGACGGTCAGCCAAGCCCTGCATGGCTATAAATGGAAGTGCACGCGTCAGAAAGGTCGCAGCCGCCATGACAACAAAAAAGACCCACAGTTCACTGGATGACATATGCCCTCCGCTGCCACAGAAGCGTGACCACCAAGCAGAGTGCACACGCAGGCAAGAGGAAATCAGCGCCCAACCAGACCGCGAAGCCCAAGGAAGCCCCGACCCCACCCAACAGTAATTTCCACTCCGTCACACGCCGTAGCTGCTCAACCCAAAGCACCGCAAACAGAGCCACCAGGGCAAATTCGAACCCCGAGGCATCGAATGCCAACGCCGACTGCAACGCCGCACCCACAGCACACCCCAGCACCCAATAGCTTTGGTTAAAAGCAGTCAAATACCCGTAGTACGCATCCCCAGTCCCAGGCGCACCGACGGTTTGAGACGTCACCAATGCGTACGTCTCGTCTGTGAGACCAAACATCAGATACCAGCGAAGCCAGCCGCGAGCGGGATAGCGGTTGAGCACAGACATCCCATAAAAAATATGCCGCGCGTTTAAGAGAAAAGTGGCGAGAAAGGTTTCCACCAAACCTGCGCCCGCGGCGATGAGTGCGACCGCCAAAAATTGAGCCGAACCGGCATAGACCAAAATTCCAGCCAACGGCGCAAACCACCAGGCATACCCCAGGGTGGCGAAGAGCACGCCAAAGGCAATACCTAAAGGCAAGTAGCCAAAAAATACCGGCGCTGAATCACGAAACGCCGCCGAGGCTGGATGCCGATCAGTCACGCCCGGCCAACCAGCCCCCAAGCTCTTGACGCACCATGTACTCAAGGAAGGCCATGCCTTCATCGGAGGCATTGAGGCAGTCCAACGCGACAAGTGACTCACCACCCGCCTCTTCGAAGGTTTCTTTTAACCCCATCGCAATTTCTTCAAGCGTCTCCACACAGTCTGAGTAAAACGCCGGACTCACCACCGCGACGCGCTTAACGCCCTCATGACCGAGTGACTCAATCAGCTCATCCGCATAGGGTTGCAACCACTCTTTCGGACCAAACCGTGATTGGAAGGCCACTTTAAAGCGATCCTCTGGCCAACCTAGGGCCTCTCGAAGCAAGCGCGCCGACTTTTGGCACATGCAGTGATAGGGATCCCCCTTCAGTAGATATTCTTTAGGGACACCATGAAAACTTGCCACCAGAACTTCAGGAGGCTCAGGCAAGGCATCGAGCTGCCGTTTCACAGAAGCTGCCAGCTGCGCGATGTACTGAGGATCGTCATAAAACGGCGGGCTCACTCGAACCGTCGGCTGCCATCGCATCGCCTTCAGCGTGTCACCGATTTTATCCACCACCGACCCGGTGGTACTCGAGGCATACTGCGGATACAAAGGCACGCACAAAATCTTCCAGCAGCCTTGAGCAAACATCTCATTGAGGACGGAAGGAATCGAGGGGTTGCCATAGCGCATCGCGTACTCAATCTGTACCGGCTCATTGGCAAGACGCGCCCTAAGCGCTTCGGTCTGCTCTCGGGTAATGGTCCGAAGCGGAGACTCATCGAGTTCGGTGTTCCAAATCTCACGATAGGCCTTGGCTGACTTCGTGGGTCGAAAAGTCAAAATCGGCCCCTGTAAAATCAGTTGCCACAGAATTTTGGGCAGCTCAACCACGCGCTGATCACTGAGAAATTCGCCCAAATACCGACGCATCGACCAGTAATCCAATGCGTCCGGGGTACCTAGATTGATCAGTAAAATGCCTACTTTAGGCTGGGGGACCGGTGGGTGATCCTTTGGCAATGGCTGCATCAGCTCGGCTCTCTCTCAGTTAACTGGCTTAATAATTTCAACAACAGCTCGGGGTCTCGAGCACCACAGGTTTCCCGCGCCGAGTGCATTGCCCACTGCGCACACCCAATATCGATTGTGTCGATCCCTAAACGACCGGCCGTAATCGGGCCGATGGTGCTTCCACAGCCCAAATCACTCCGAGCTGAGAAGTATTGCAAGGGCACATCTGCTCGCTCAGCAGCCTGCTCAATCACACCCTGTGTTAGCGCAGTGGTGGCATATCTGTGGTTCGCATTCACTTTAACCACAGGTCCTTCATTTAACAGAGGACGATGCCCTTCATCGTGACGTTGCGGATAATTGGGGTGCACACCATGCGCGTTATCAATCGAGATCATTAGGCTATTGGCGCGTACGCGTTCAAATTCCGTATCAAGTGACACACGACGCAACACGGATTCAAGGAATGGGCCGTCTGCACCCGAGGTGGAGACACTCCCCACCTCTTCATGATCGTTCAAGACCACCATCACCCCTTCGGCCTGCTCTTGACGAACCAAGGCTTCAGTCGCGATGAAGCAACTCAGCAAATTATCAAGTCGAGCACTCATAACAAAGTCCCCATTGAGCCCGCACACCGCGGCGCGCTCAATTGGATAGGCGCATAGTTCAAAAGCCGAAATCTCATCGACCGCGCGGTCCATCTCCACCGCCAACCACGACTTCAAATCAAGTGCATCAGCGGCATCTGCTCGACCTAAAATCATCACCAGCTCGTCATGAGGATTTACTTTTCGACCACTATTCGCTTCTCGATCCAGGTGGATCGCTAAGCTGGGGATCATGCCCACCGGCTCTTTGTAATCGAACAATTCAGAGATCACCGCCCCCTCATTGGCAATAGCCACACGGCCCGCTAACGAGAGATCACGATCAAACCATGGACCGTACAAGGCCCCACCGTAGACTTCGAGCGCCGCTTGAAAATACCCATGCCGCTTGATCAACGGAACGGGCCGGACCCGTAAATTGGGGCTGTCAGTGTGCGCTCCGAATACAGTCCAACCAACCACGTCCTGCGGCTGCCGCCAAGCAATCAACGCACCATCCGCCCGCGTGACAAAATACCCAACGCCTGACTCCAAGTGCCACGATGCGCGCTCATCTAACTGCACAAAACCCGCTTCCAAGAGCCGCTCAGATACCG
>CAJXXD010000078.1 GCA_913062835.1 uncultured Gammaproteobacteria bacterium | reverse complement strand
TCCGCCCGAACGCCCGCAAAGAATGCTCTCTGATATTGATGAAATACCGCGCGATCGATCTGCTGAAAGGCATCACGGAGCTCGGCTTTCGAGTAGCCCAGGGGCATTAATCCGGAGGTCAGTTCGTTAAACAACCGGTTGAAGGGACGGCTTGAATCCTGTGCGTCGAGTTCCTGAGCTTTGAGTCGAGACAATCGCTCCCAGGTGCCCTCATCGACGAGCCCAATCGGTAAATCAGCCATTACTTTTTCGACCAGTGCGGTCAAGGGCTGATGGTACCCCGAGAATTCCAATGTGATGCCCGATTGAGTCGCTCTGGCGGAAAAGCCCACGCCTGCTAAAGCAGCTTCATAGGCGATTGGATTGAATGCGTCATTTAACGCACTCGCTAGGAGATCCGCCAACACAGACGCCTCAGGAGACTCCGAGGCCAGAGGTGTCCGAAGCCGGATGAAAAGCTCAGTTTTGGGTTGATTGAAACGCGTTTCTGACAACACATAGCCGACCCACTCATCGGAATCGACCACCAAGGTGGGTTGTGTGTCTGAGCGGGCCAAGTAAGTAACCGGTAACGGGTCAGCCACCGGCTGAATGAAGGGGTTGGGCCTTGGCATTGAGACCACCGTCGATGGAGTCGTGCGGGCTGCCTGCAGCGGTATTAGACGGTCAGAAGGCAGTGAGAACACCCGTATTTCCGTGGGATAATGAGAGGTGACTGAATCCGGTTCGACTTCAGGCGCGGTGACTCGCAACAACATGCGATCGGGAGTGAGCCAGGTCAAAATGTCTTTCACCAGTGCCTCATCGAATTGTGTCAACAGTCGACCCCGTGTGAATAACTCGCGAGCTGGAATGGTGTGGAGGCGATCGGATAACTGGGTCACTAAGCTCTGCGGAGAGGGCTCCTCAGCAAATCGGAAATCAATGTCGAGAGTGGTTTTCAGTTCTTGAAAACGCCATGCATCTAACCCTTGGCGCTCAATAGACGCGAGCGTACTGAAGATTGCTGCCAACACGCGATCTCTCTCCACAAAGCCTTGGGGGGTTAAACTGACACTGACCGAGAACGAACGGCTCTCGGTCATCCCGATGCTTTCGCCGGCTGACAGACCATTAGCGAGTCCTTCAGCCTTTAAATATGCCAGAAGACTGCCTTCGCCTTCGTGCCCTAGCAGATGCCCGATGTATTGCAGAGGCGCATTGCCTGCCATGGCATCAGTATCAGGGACTGGAAACAGGAGGGTTAAGCGACGTGACTCAGAGACAGGGCGAGACTGCACCACCAAGGGTAACCGGTCGAGATCAAACAGAGGCAAGTCTAAATACCCTGGGCCTAAATTTCGATTGGGAACCGGCTCAAACCGCTCTCGAATCATCGTTTCCAACGTATCGAGATCTTCTTGCCCGAGAACCACCAAGGCCATCCGATCGGCAGAGTATTCTTCAATATAAAATTGGTTCAATGCCTCAACCAGTCCCGGTTTTTTTAGGGACTCAAGGTTGCCAGCGCGGAACTGACTGAACGGATGCGATTGATTTAGCCCTTGTTTAGTTGCCTCAAAGCTTCTTCGTGCCTCGTCTTTTAATTTGGACTGATACTCTGAGTGAACTGCATTCACCTCGCGGTCGACGTACTGCGGGTCCATGGTAGGCGCGACGAAAAATCGACTGAATCGGTCCAGTGCACCCGCCAACCCGTTCGGGTCAACGTCAAAGAAATAGTTGGTGTGTTCAGGTGCCGTATAGGCGTTGTGACTGCCGCCTTGAGTTGAGATGTACTGTTGATATTCCCCGGCTTCGGGGAATTGATCTGTGCCTAAAAACAACATGTGCTCTAGAAAATGCGCGAGACCGGGAAAGCCGGCAGGATCATCGTTGGACCCCACATACACATCCAGAGAAGCGGCTGCTTTGTCTGTGGTGGGATCAGAGATCAACAACACTTTCATTTGATTATCGAGCTGGAGGTAGCGGTAACTCCGGTCACTCAGTCCGGGCGCGATGACCTCGGCATGCGCCAGACTGATCACCCCAAGAAATCCTGCAATTACCCATAAAGCGCGCATGTCACCACCAGTATTTATTCCAGTTTTCGGGATTAGCCCAGAATTTTGGATTGTTCCAAGCCCTCGTGTGATTGTAGGTGGCGAGCGCGTAATGAAAACTCAAGACCACTTGGTCTTGAACCTGGCAATTTTCACCGCGGCGAAATCCTAATGCGAAAAGGGCTTCGGTCGATATGCGCTCTGAAACCAAGCAAAAGATGTTGCCGATCAGTCGATTTCGAAGCACACCGAGTGCGGTGAGTTGTTCGGGGGTGTCCAAGGTCTCAGCCCATAAGGCTGCATCTGGGGTGGCTAGAGTCCAATTTGCCACATCCGACGGGCTGAGCAACTCGACCTGGCAGGCATGATGTGCCCTGAAGTCCTCGACGATTGGAGGCAGGGTGCGCCCAATGACCCAGAGTGAGTCGGGCGCACGCTCGGACAGCCAGGGTGCGATTAGCGCATCGGGGGACAGCTCGGTCACAAGGCTCCAGGGTCTCGGATGAAGCATGGCTTGTCGGGGGTCGGGGGTGCTTTGGAATACCGATACCCCTGATAGTCAAAGGCCAGCAATTGATCCATGGAGTCCACCGCGGCCTCGACGATATAGCGGGCCATTAAGCCTCGGGCACGCTTTGCATAAAAGCTGATGATTTTGTATTCGCCATTTTTTAAATCTTTAAAGATGGGCGATATCACAGGGCTTTTGATTGCTTTGAAGTCGACCGCCGCCGCATATTCATTGCTGGCAAGATTCACCAAAGTCTGCCCGTTCAGTGCTTGGTTTAATGCTTCTGTGACCCGGGATTGCCAGTAGGCGGGCAAGCTGGGTACCTCTGGGTCGGTCATCTTAGTTCCCATCTCAAGACGATAAGGGCGCATGGCATCCAAGGGGCGTAGAATCCCGTATAGACCGGACAAGATCCGAACATGATCGTTTAGGCGCGCCAGTGCATCAGAAGACAGTGTTTGTACGTCTAAGCCTTGATAGACATCGCCGTTAAACGCGTACACAGCCGGCAATAGCTCAGATGCCGAGTGATCGAGTTGCCACTCTTCGAACCGTGCGGCATTTAACGCCGAAAGTTTATCTGACAATTTCATCAAGCCCGCGAGGTCGCTTGGGCTCAGTCGGCGCATCTTCTCAGCTAAAACGCACGCCTCAGCCAGAAACTCAGGGTTCGAGGCCGGGGGCATCTCGGCGGTTCGTTCGGTGTTCAATGATTTGGCAGGTGAAATAATTGCGAGCATAGGGGCCTCGTACTACTTGCGTCTTCACTCAATTAAGCTGACACTGGATTTGTATTCAATATTTGGGCGAATGGACTGTGATCCAAGTGACTCCGGACATTGCTGCCGGTCGAATTTACGATGAATTAATCAACGCCGATGGATCGCCGCGCCCTGGTGCTCACAGTTTACTGAAATTTCTCCAAGAGCTCTCCCCCGAAGTGTTGGCCGAAAAGGGTCAGGCATTAGAGGCCGTTATCAAAAGCCAAGGGATCTCGTTTTTGGTTTATTCGGATTCATCCAATATCGACCGCTCTTGGCCCCTTGATTTGGTGCCTAGAGTGATGTTGGAGTCTGAGTGGCGACAAACAGAGGAGGGCCTCAAGCAGCGACTCAAAGCTCTGAATATGTTTTTGAATGACGTCTACAACGACCGTGCAATTCTGCGCGATCAGGTCGTTCCGGCTGAGTTGGTTGATAACAGTCCGCACTATATCGAGATGGCTTCGGGGGTGCGGCCTCCCTTTGAGACTTGGGCGCATATTTGCGGTTCGGATCTTGTAAAAGATCACACCGGACAATTGTTCGTCCTGGAAGATAATTTGCGAGTCCCGAGTGGTGTGTCCTACATGCTTGAAAACCGCTCGGTGATGAAGCAAGTCTACCCGGAGTTATTTCGTAACCAACAAATTTTACCGGTCAGTCGTTATGCGTCTGATCTGCTCGATATGCTGAGTGCGCTGTCGCCTCGGCCGGTTGATCATCCAGTGATCGTGGTGTTGACCCCGGGTATTTTTAACTCGGCCTATTTTGAGCACAGCTATTTGGCTCAGCAAATCGGTGCTGAACTGGTTCAGGGCTCGGATTTGTTCGTAGATACAGACGATTGCGTTTACATGCGAGCGGTTGAGGGTGTCAGTCGTGTGGATGTGATCTATCGGCGAATCGATGACACCTTCATGGATCCAGAAAATCTGAATCCAGAGTCTACGCTCGGTGTGCGCGGTTTGATGCGAGCGTGGCGGGCCGGCAAGGTGGCGATCGCCAATGCCCCCGGCAGCGGTGTGGCCGATGACAAAGTGCTCTATGCCTATGTGCCTGAAATTATTAAGTACTATTTAAACGAAGAACCGATTTTGTCGAATGTCCCGACCTATTTGTGTTCGAATCCAGAGCACCAGTCGCATGTGTTGGCGCATTTGGACACCTTGGTAACCAAACCTGCCGATGCGTCAGGTGGTTATGGCATTTTGGTTGGACCGCATGCGACGGATGAAGAATTGGTGGCGCGTCGTGCCGAAATTCTGGAAAACCCACGGGTCTGGATTGCCCAACCCACACTCTCGTTATCAACCACCCTCACGGTGACAGAGGCCGGTGACCTGTCGCCTCGGCATGTGGATCTCCGACCCTTTGTGCTTCAGAGCTCGGATCAATGGTGTTCGACTGGCGGTTTGTGTCGAGTGGCGCTGACCGAAGGGTCTCTGGTGGTTAACTCGTCACAGGGCGGGGGGTCAAAAGACTTCTGGGTGATCGCAGACGAGGAGGCCGGTTGATGCTCTCGCGTGTCGCGGATCATTTGTATTGGCTCTCGCGCTACATGGAGCGCGCTGAAGCGACCGCACGACTCGCGATCGCAGCCTCAGACACCATTTTGGATTTACCCTCGGCTGTACCCTACCACTGGGAATCGCTTATGCCCGTATTTGGTGCGCGTGAGGTCGATCATGGGTTGACCGAGTCTGAGGTCATGGAGCAGCTGGTCCTTAGTTTGGACAATCCGAGTTCGATTCGGTCGTCTGTAGCCTGTGCGCGGGAAAATGCTCGGGTGACGCGGGATTTGATTCCTAAAGATGCTTGGATTGCATTGAATGAACTACACGGTTTTATCGAGCGACAGTCGTTCGCAACCTTTGACCGATCTAGCCGCGTTCGTCTGTTAAAGCAGGTGATCTCAGCCTGCCGTTTGTGGCACGGGTGTTTGATGGCTAATCAAGCCCGGGACTTGAGCTGGCTATTCCTGCGCCTTGGTGATCGGCTTGAACATGCCGACATGGTGTCTCGGTTTGTCGATCCC
>CAJXXD010000077.1 GCA_913062835.1 uncultured Gammaproteobacteria bacterium | reverse complement strand
CGACGTCACCGTCGATGACATTGCCAAACGCCTCATTGATTACGGATTCCATGCACCGACCATGAGTTGGCCCGTGGCGGGCACCTTGATGATTGAGCCAACCGAGAGTGAATCCTTAGCCGAACTCGATCGGTTCTGCGATGCCATGATTTCGATTCGGACCGAGATCGCCGAGATCGAGGCCGGTCGTGTGGCATCGGATCAATCGGTGCTTCGTCATGCGCCTTATACGGTCGAAGCAGTCACCACAGACGACTGGGACCGTGCATTCACACGGCAACAGGCAGCCTTCCCGGTAGCGAGCCTTAAGAAAGACCGCTACTGGCCACCGGTTGGACGCATTGACAATGTCTTCGGTGACCGCAATCTTGTCTGTAGTTGTCCTCCGTTGTCGGAGTACTCAGACTCACTGGAAAATGCATGACCGACACAAAAGCACGCCCGAAAAGCGGCGAAAAAATCGTCAATGACGTAGGCGTCACCGCCATCAAGAATGGCCAGAAGCGTCGCACGGATGAGGCGGCGCCACGGGGCGATAAACCGCGCTGGTTGAAGTTTGTCAGCCCAGGTGGCGAAGGGTATCAAGAGGTCAAAAAAATCGTCCGCTCACACCGGTTGTCCACGGTCTGCGAAGAAGCCATGTGCCCTAATATCGGAGAGTGCTGGAGCGCAGGTACCGCGACCATCATGCTGATGGGTTCGGTCTGCACCCGTGCCTGTCGGTTTTGTGCGGTAGATACCGGAAACCCCAAGGGTTGGTTGGACCTAGAAGAGCCTGAAAACACCGCGGAATCGGTTGCTCTGATGGGCTTAAAATACGTGGTATTAACCAGTGTGAATCGCGACGATTTAGACGACGGCGGTGCGGCGCATTTTGCAGCCACGGTTCGCGCCATTAAACGACGCTCCCCGGAGACTGCGGTCGAGGCCCTAACCCCAGACTTCCAGGGCGTGATGGCCGATGTGGAAACCCTAGTGGATTCTGGCCTAGAAGTGTTCGCACAAAATGTGGAAACCGTCCGACGCTTAACGCACCCGGTACGGGACCCCCGGGCCAGCTACCAACAAACCCTCGATGTGCTCGCGCATGGCAAGGCACATCGCCCCGATGTGTTGACTAAGACCAGTCTGATGCTCGGCCTCGGTGAAACCGAAGACGAAATCAAAGAAGCAATGGACGATTGCCGAGCGCACCATGTCGACATTTTAACCTTCGGGCAGTACCTCCGCCCGACCGTAAATCACTTACCGATCGATCGCTACGTCACACCAGACGAATTCGCCAAATACCGTGAATGGGGTTTGGAGCGTGGATTTCTTGAAGTGGTTTCTGGGCCCATGGTCCGCTCGAGCTACCGTGCGGAACAAGCCTTGCTGAAAAATAATGCAGGGATTTCTAATCAAGCCTTAGCCACTGACCTGATTCCGATTAAGCGAGTCTAAAATGAAGCGTTCACTCTCGGCCTTGGCGGTGTGTGCGTTCCTCGCGGGATGCCAAAACCCGATCAATGATCCCATTGATTCAGTGGTGGAAGTGGTCACCAACCCACAAAAAGAAATTCAAAAAGGCACCCAACAATACCCCTTTGCCTTGGCGCAATCCGGCGGCGATCTGGTGGGTTTCCCGCACACCACCGCCTACCTTAATGATCTGATCACCACGCTCGCGCAAACCGGAAACTCCCCCTTCCCTTGGGAGATCCGTTTGATCAATGACGGAAGCATTAACGCCTGGGCTCTGCCCGGCGGCAAGATGGGCGTCAATTATGGTTTGGTGATGGCGGTCGAAACCGAAGCTGAATTGGTCTCAGTGCTCGGCCATGAAATGGCACACAGTCTTGAGCTCCATGGCACCGGTCGCGAAACCTTCGGTGCACTGGTGGGCTTGGCCGCGCAACTGATTGAAATCGGCGTCTCCGAGCCGGGTGCACAAGCTGGGTCCAACAAGCTGATTGGTCTGGGACAGAATATTTTAATGGGCCAATACAGCCAAGCCAATGAGCTCGAAGCCGACCGAGTGGGCGTCGATTTAATGGCGCGCGCCGGCTTCCGACCCGCTGGCGCCATCGGTATGCAAGAAAAGCTGGCCGAGCTCGGCGGCGGAGGCAACTCCGTCGCTCAGAAGCTGTTGGGTACTCACCCCATTAGCCGGGAACGGCTGAGTGCTATTCGGGAGGTGGTTGCCCGCTACCCAGACCAGGGCCGAGAAACCAGCGACGGCTTTACTCAAGCCCAAACAGAAATCCAGGCTGCACTTCCGAACTTAAAACAAGTCGCGAACGTGCGGAAATTAGGCGGTGAACGAAAATTTGCAGAGGCCCTAACCGCCCTGGGTCCGGTTTTGAGTGCACTGCCGAATGAGCACAGTCTGTGGCGACTTAATGCCGAGCTCCTAGTGGCCCATGGGAAGCCTGACCGCGCCCTGGCCTCAGCGCTCAAAGTGCGCGAACTGAACCCCTCAGACCCAATCAGTGAGTTGCTGCTCGGGTATTGCTATGAGGCGAACGGTGATACCGCCAACGCGCAAGCCGCTCGTGAGCGCGCAAAACGCTTGGCTCGATAAAAGCCTCAAAAATAAAACAGCGGACCGAGGTCCGCTGAGTGTGGGGAGGGGTGAAGTGAATTTTCAGTGCTCTTCGTTGGATGCCTGATCGTCATCTAACTCAAACCACATGGCATTCAAGATGCCAAAGGCACAGGCCAAACCCACGCCCAAAATCCAAGTGAAATACCACATTGTCTCGGTCTCCTTAGTACAGCGTGTGTGGGTTGTCTTCGACATAGGCTTCCGTGACCCGGCCGAAGAGCACCTTAAATACCCAAGCCGTATAGGCCAGAATCAAAGGCATGAAGATCAAGGTCGCCACCAACATAATCAGCAATGTGAGCTCACTCGATGAGGAATCCCACACCGTCAAACTCGCTGACGGATCAATAGAGCTTGGCAAAATGAAGGGGAACATCGACAAACCGACTGTTGTAATGATGCCGCCAATTGATAACTTAGAGCCGACAAAAGCCACCCAATCCACCTTCATGATCAAGGCCAACCAAGCGACGACCAGTCCACCCACGCCAACCGCAGGTGCCAACCAAAATAGCGGATAGGTGTCGAAGTTGGTCGCCCAACCGCCGGTCACTGCCACCGCTTCTTTAAGAAGTGGGTTACTCGGTCCATCCGTGACGATTTCGCTGGTGATGACATAGCCAGGCAACCAACCGTGAACCACCACGCCAAGGGCGATGAAGAGCATAATTGCCAAGGGCATCATCCAAAGCGCCAACACGCCCGCACGGGCACGCACCGGACCAGAGGCCTTTAAGCCCAACCAAAGCGCCCCGTGTACCGCCAACATCAGCACACTCAATACACCGGTCACCAGAGCAAAGGGATTCAAAAGTCCCAACAGGCCGCCGTCATAGAAGATTCGGAGGCTGTCATCGAACCGGAAGGGCACACCCAGCAACACGTTGCCAACCGCCACACCAAAGATCAACGCAGGCACCAAACCGCCCACCACAAGGGCCGCATCCCAGGTCGCCCGCCATTTGGGACATTCCCGCTTGGAACGGAATTTAAAGGCCACTGGACGAAGAATCAGCGCAACCAGTGCCAAGAACATCGCAAAGTAAAAGCCTGAAAAAGACACCGCATATAGGGTCGGCCAGGCGGCGAAAATCGCACCGCCACCGAGAATCAACCAGACTTGGTTGCCTTCCCAAACCGGGCCCACGGTATTAATTGCCACGCGCTTTTCAGTTTCGGTTTTAGCCACTAAGGGCAGCAAGGCCGCCACCCCCATGTCGAAGCCGTCTGTGACCGCAAAGCCAATCAACAGGACACCCAGGAGCACCCACCAAATCACGCGTAGCGTGGTGTAATCAAGAAATTCCATCCTGAATCTCCTTATTTGCCAAAGGCAGGTTGAGTGAATACAGGTTCGGCCTCGTCTTTAGGCTCCCCATGCGATCCGTCCTCGCCATGCGCATACGGACCTTCCAATACGGTTTTCTTCAACAAGCCCACTTCGATTACAAAGAGTGTCGAATAGATCACCACGAAGCCAATCAGAGTGGTCAGCACGGTCGCATAATCAAGGCTCGAGACCGCAAGGAAGGTTGGCAGCACCGAGTCAATGACCCAAGGCTGACGACCGAACTCGGCTACGAACCAACCCAACTCCGCGGCCAACCAAGGCAACGGGATGGAGAACAAAGCCACTTGCAAGAACCACCGGTGCTTGGTGTGCTGACGGCGGGCAGACAACCAGAACGCATAGGCAAAGAGCGCGATAAAGAAGAAGCCCAAGCCCACCATCAAACGGAATGACCAGAACAAGGGGGCCACCGGGGGTACCGTGCTCCAGGCGGCTTGATCGATCTGCGCTTCGGTCGCCTCCCGAGGATCGGCCACGTACTGTTTCAACAACAGACCGAATCCAAGATCGTCTTTCACCAGATCAAACTGAGCCTGAGCGGTCGCATCATCGGGTGAGGCACGGAGTGTTTCTAAGGCCCCATAGGCCAAGATCCCGTTACGCACCCGCTCTTTCGCGTGATCAACCAACTCCAAAATACCCGGCACTTCTTCGTCGAAGCTTCGCGTTGCGATTAAACCGAGAACATAGGGAATGTGTACGGCATAGTCGACGCGATTGGTTTCTGCATTGGGCAGCCCGACCACGGTAAAGCTGGCCGGTGCTTCTTGGGTCTCGTACATCCCTTCCATCGCAGCCAGTTTCATTTTCTGGTTCTCACTGACGGCATAGCCAGATTCATCACCCAACACCGCCACGGACAAGGCGGCGGCCAAGCCGAAACTCGCCGCGACCGTCATAGAGCGCTTTGCAAAGTCCACATGACGATTGCGGAGCAGGTAGAAGGCTGACACGCCGAGGACAAACATGGCGCCAGTCACGTACCCAGCAGAGACGGTATGCACAAACTTCGCTTGGGCCACTGGGTTGAAGATCACTGCGGCAAAGTCTGTGACTTCCATCCGCATGGTGACTGGATTGAATTCCGAGCCGACTGGGAAGTTCATCCAACCGTTGGCGACCAAAATCCACAAGGCTGAAAAGTTGGATCCGAGCGCTACCAACCAAGTCACCATCAAGTGACCGACTTTGGACAACTTATCCCATCCAAAGAAGAACAGCCCGATGAACGTGGCTTCCAAGAAGAACGCCATCAGACCTTCAATGGCCAAGGGCGCACCAAAGATGTCACCGACGTAGTGGCTGTAGTACGACCAGTTCATACCGAACTGGAACTCCATCACAATCCCGGTGGCCACTCCGACCGCAAAATTGATACCAAACAATTTGCCCCAGAAGATGGTCATGTCACGCCAAACCTGACGGCCGGTCATCACATAAACGCTCTCCATGATGGCCAACATGAAAGCCAGACCCAGGGTGAGCGGCACGAACAGGAAGTGGTACATGGCGGTCAGCGCG
>CAJXXD010000076.1 GCA_913062835.1 uncultured Gammaproteobacteria bacterium | reverse complement strand
GAACGGTCTGATTAGTTTGACGTGGAACCTCAAACGTTTCAAATCCGCCAGTTTCATCACCCCGCCACACGGTTGCAGACAAGGATGATCCTTCCGACTGACTCATTTTTTCCTCAGCTGGAGCGCAATAGACAAGTTAAGGATATCGGGCAGAATCCGAGAAGTGAAATGAAATGTTTTTCATCATTTTTAAAGGCTTTCTTAAGTGCTGGGGCGACAGTGGTTCTTAACTTTTCCTAATACTTAACTTCAGTTTTATACGCTTTTATGCCCTAAAAGGCTTGTGGCACATTTGTAACTGTGTCTAGCATGACCTTTTTTGCACCGACAATCATTCCGGCAAAAAGGCATTTTCAGTACGGAGACATTGATGAGCTGGTTGCCTTTCAGTCCGGATCTTTTGGCGCCTGTCTTCGGAGCGCTCTTTCTCGGAGGGCTGGTCAAGGGTACGGTGGGAGTTGGGCTTCCGCTTGTCGTGGTTTCGTTGCTCGGTAGTTTTCTTAATCCTAAACTGGCCGTGGTGATGGTCACCTTGCCGGTAGTCGTTGCCAACATCTGGCAGTGCGTGCGTTCCGGGGTTGCCATGGAGGCGGTGCGCCGCTTCTGGCCGCTTGTTCTACCTTTTGTTGCTTTTACTTGGGCTGGAGCGCAGTTGCTTGCCTCGATGCGCACGGATCTGCTGCTTGGTGTGCTGGGGCTGATCGTCGTGTGCTTCTCATTGTTAACGCTGGCGCAACCCCATTTTCGGTTGAAGCCTCGATACGAGAAGTTTGCGGGACCCGGGGTCGGGATTCTGGCGGGGCTGCTCAACGGTGTATCGACGGTCAACGGGCCCCCTCTCATTATGTATCTTGTGGCACTCGGGCTTCGTAAAGAGAATTTCGTAGGCAGCTATGGGCTGATTGCGCTTGCGGGGTCAGTGCCGCTGGTGTTGTCGTATGTTGGTGTTGGGTTGATGGGTACGAGGGAGGTTGGTGCTTCAGCGCTTGCGCTAGTGCCTGTGCTCACAGGCGTTTTTGCCGGGGAGCGACTTCGGAAACGGATTGATGCCGAGCTCTTCCGGAAAGTTTTGCTGATCGTTCTGATCGTCCTCGGTATAAACCTGATTCGCCGGGCTTTTGGGTAGGTGTCAACGCCAACATAGTTTGTCCGTTTTGAGGGTGCGGCGGAAATCTTGGACTACTTTGGAGTTAGTTGATTCACTCTTACGTACAGCTTTGGGAAACCAATCGGCTCCAACACTTTAGGCACCAAAACTAGTAGTGCGTAACCTGATTCATATTACCGTCGCTCACGCACGGGGAGACACCCGGATTCGCGTAAAGGAGCTCTCCTCTCTCGCCAGATGCTTGGAGCGTCCCGTCGGCCTGTACGTGCAGGATGGCAAAGGGAGCACCGAAGAATCTGACGGTATCTTGATATTGGATACCGGAAATCGGCGCCGAGGTCGTCTGGGCCACATGATCCTCGGGACATGGCGGATGTACCGATCGGTTCGAAATGCTCGCCCAGCAGTGGCCCATTTCCACGATCCAGAGCTAATACCCGTTGGATTAGTGCTCAAAGCATCGGGCGTGAAGGTAATCTATGACGTGCACGAAGACCTTCCACGGCAAATTCTTGGCAAATACTGGCTGCCGTCGTGGTTGCGCAGACCGGTTTCCTGGGCCGCAGAAGGGGTTGAGTGGATCGCCGGGCGAGCGTTTGACGGGTTTGTTGCCGCGACGCCAACAATTGCGCGACGGTTTCCGGCTAGCAAGACCGTAACTGTCCAAAATTTTCCAATCCTCTCTGAGCTTACAGCTTCGGATTCCCTGCCGTACAATAAGCGCCCGGCTGATTTCGCTTATATCGGTGGCCTTCTTAAGATTCGCGGGTCAAGGGAGATGGTGGAGGCCGTTGGTCGTGTGCCTGCCGGTTCAGTAAAGCTTCGGCTGGCTGGAAAGTTCGTGAATCCCGCCGACCAGATAGAGGCTCAAAGCCTTGATGGCTGGAGCCGTGTTGATTCCCTTGGTTGGCTGGACAGGATGGGTATCGCGAGCTTGCTCGGCCGGGTGCGAGCGGGGCTTGTTGTGTTGCACCCAACGGCTAATTACCCAGACGCTTACCCGGTGAAGATGTTTGAGTATATGGCGGCTGGCATTCCAGTGATCGCGTCTGATTTTCCTTTGTGGCGACGAATAGTTGATGATGCAGAATGTGGGTTACTCGTCGATCCCCTGGATTCCGCGGCCATCGCCAGGGCTATGCAATGGATTCTGGATCACCCCGAGGAAGGGGAGGCAATGGGTCGGCGTGGACGAGCTGCGGTTGAGTCAAACTACGGTTGGGCGGGTGAGGCCAAAAAGCTGATTGGTCTGTACCGCCAAATCCTTGGGCGGAGCGGGTCAAGCAACGATGAGAAGAATGGTTAACACGGTTGAGGGTGGTGTCGAATTGCTGCAGACCTGCTTAGGTGCGTTTCGCTAACTTGTTTATGGTGGCAGTGATATCGGTAAATCAAGGCGCCGAGTGCTGTCGCCTCCACCTTTAATTGGTCAGGCCGATGCAAAGGGATGGAGTACCAACTTGGCCGATAAGATTTTATACTTTGTCCCGGACTATAAGCCAGTAGAAAACGCTGCTTCGATCCGGGCTTTTTATCACGTTGAAGCACTAAAGAGAGAGGGCTTCAGTGTTACAGTCTTTACGTCAAAGGTTAATCCTGCCGCCCCGGCCGCCAAAGGGAACGACCGTTATGTCGTCCGGCGATCTCAGAGCCCCTCAGGGATGCTCCGCCTCAAAAGGCGGTTGCTCGCTGAGGTTAAATTGGCGCTCCATTTTGTGTTATACTTAGGACGTCAGAGAAATGCGTATCAGCTAGTCGTAATATCGAGCCCCCCATTTTTTTCAGCTGTTATCGCATCGATGTTTTCAACCTTTTTGAAGTTGCCATATACAATCGACGTAAGGGATAGATATCCACAGGTGCTTTTCTCTCAGGAGCTGCTGCCCAAACGTTCTCTGTTGAGCAGTTTTTTAAAGTGGCTTGAGTGTTGGATTTATAATAGGTCTGCCTGTGTATCGAGCGTTACTCCACCACTAGCGCGGCAAATACAGTCAGACTGTGGGGTCAATGAGGTTGGTGTTTGCTTAAATGGCTTCGATCGAGACGTTAGCAGTAGTCAAAGCCCGGTTGATGGCGAACGCACCAAAGTCCGAATCGTCAGTCATGGGACCTTTGGTAGATTCTTCGACGAAAGCGTGTTTGATCAAATATTATCCGGGCTTGATGAACGTATTCCGGGTCAGTACGAGATGATCTTAATGGGCTCTGGAGAGAAAATTCGGCGCTACGAAGGGGTGCGATTTATAATAATTAAAAATGCCGATCGGGAAATGGTCAAAAAGGTTCTTGGCGAGTCAGACATCGGGTTATCTTGTCATACCGATGATGACAGCATGAGAGCTGCGTTCCCGGTCAAAATATTCGAATTTATTGGGGCAAGTATGCCCTCGGTTGTGATCCCGCGTAGTTATGGTGGTAGGGAGGTCGAACGTTTGGGTATTGGTAAATGCTTCGATCAGAAAGCAGTTGAGGAAGCTTGCGATTTCATTTCGGAGTTGGTGAGAGATGGGAAATTCAGGCGGGAGGTTTCAGGGAGAGTTGAAAGTTTGAAACATATGTTCTCACGGGAACAGGGATCGAGGGCTTTTGCGAAAGCTGTGGCCAGGGCTCAGAAGTGACCATATCTTTCGAGCAGTTAGCCATTGAGACGGTGTTGGACTGTGAATATCCCGGGGTGTCAAGGGCCGTTGAGAGATTCGACTTTGTTGGCGGTGAAGTGGTAACCGCGCCACGCCCAAGGCAAGGAACGTCGCGTCATCCAGGGCTAGCTCGTATAGCTCCGCAGTGCACGACCGGGGAAAGTCAGTGACACGGCGTCCCGTATGGTTGGCGGTTATGTGGTGGGCCACTGGTGCAGGCTTGATGCTGGCGCTCGGATCTTACGCAGCGTGGGGCGTGCCATCGGTAGCGGAGTTAACGGACGCGAGGGTGCTTGTTGGGGCTGCTTTGGTGGCGTACGCGATTGCGGTTGTGGCCACGCGCCGGATGGCGACTGTCGATATAGGGCCACTGCACCCACTGGTTGGGCTGGTGACCACGCTCGTTAGCTTTAGTGGAGTGGCGCTAGTGCTGCTGATGGCGCGGGCGTACTACTCACGTAGCTTCCTGTTGTCGGCGATGGCGATTGCGGCGGTATGGCTGGTGATCGGGCGCATTCTCAAGCAGCAGCTTTTCCGTCCAAGGTTGGCGGTAGAGCCCGGGGTGATTGCAATGGCGGCACTGGAGAGTCGCGACGCCCATTGGGTTGTGTTGGACGGACCGAGCCTTGAAGGGCAAGAAGCGGATGCTCTGATCGCGGACCTGGATACAAACAAGCCCGATTGGCAACGGTTCCACACACAGTGCGAACTGGATGGCATCCCGGTCTATCACGCGCCGCAGGTGGACGAACGCCTAACCGGGCGGGTGTCGCTCTCAGAGCTGTCATCAGGCCGCCTGGCAGAGTTCCGTCCTCATCCACTTTATGCACCCTTTAAACGTGTGCTCGATGTCGGCGTTGTCTTAGTAACGGCTCCTGTTAGCGTACCGGTCGGATTACTTGTTGCGATCGCGATTAAGCTCGGCTCGCCCGGCCCGCTTTTCTTCGTCCAAGAGCGGGTTGGGCAACGTGGCAAGCGGTTTCGGATGATTAAATTCCGAAGCATGCGCACGGATGCCGAAAATGAAGGCGCCCGTTTCGCGGCCCGGACGGATGAGCGAATCACTCGTGTCGGCTCTTTCCTTCGTCAGACCCGCATCGATGAGCTACCGCAGTTTTGGAATGTTTTGAAGGGTGAAATGAGTGTCATTGGCCCCCGCCCCGAGCAGCCCGATTTTGTGACCTCCTTTGAGGCTTCAATCCCGTTCTACGGCTACCGGCACTTGGTCAAGCCTGGAATTACTGGCTGGGCTCAGGTGCATTTTGGCTATGCGGCCTCAGAGGAGGACACACGCAATAAGTTGGAATACGACCTCTACTACGCCAGACACTGCTCGATCTGGCTGGATCTCGCAATTATTTTCCGTACTTTCCGCACGATCTTCACTGGGGACGGGGCGCGGTAGAGAATGCCCTCATTCATAGCCCAAGGGATGAGTGATGTTTACGCGGTAACGATCTCTACTTTCTGTGTCGGTATCAAATTGCTGAGTAAAGGGGGGTACCCGAGGGCTTGAGGCCGCTCTCAAGGGGTCTTGTACCGGCTGCCCACTCTCACCAAAACCGCCGTCATGAACGCAAAAAGCATCGCCCCGATGTTGTGGTTGAAGTTCACCTGCGTGAGCCCGGTGGCCATAAACCCCAGGGTGAACAATAGTCCGGCCGTGGCCAGCGCCAACGACGGCGCCACCGTGTCTCCGGAGCGCTGCCGTGCCGCCCTCGCCCCAGACCGCAAAAACCAAATCGTCGGCACCAGATAAAGCCCCAGCAGAATCACCCCACCCAATAGGCCCTTCTTGGCCAATGTGTTCATCCATTCGTTATGGGCATGCGTAAAGCGT
>CAJXXD010000075.1 GCA_913062835.1 uncultured Gammaproteobacteria bacterium | reverse complement strand
ACCCAGGGCACGTGAGCATACCCATACAAGGCGACTCGATCTGGGCTCAAACTCACCAGCTGTTCGATCGACCGAACCAACCGGGCCTCGGTTTGATGGGGTAACCCGTACAAAATATCAGCGTTCAAACTCCTTATGCCCCGCTCACGAAGTAGCTGCACGGCATCGCGAGTCACCTCATAGGACTGTTCACGCCCAATTGCTTTCTGGATCAAGGGATCAAAGTCCTGAACCCCTATCGAGGCCCGGTTAAGCCCACCCGACATGAGCGCATCCAGTCGGGCGACATCGATCTCATTAGGGTCGATCTCTACAGAAAACTCTGCGTCTGAGGTGATCGAAAATGCATGACGAATTGACGTCGTCAAACGCGTCAATTGATCGGGACTCAACAAGGTGGGCGTCCCACCCCCAAAATGCAGCCGCGACACCTTGACCTCGGTAGGCAGTAGACCGGCGATTCGCTCCACCTCGGTGGTCAATACGTCGAGGTAAGTATCAAGCCGGTCGTCATTACCCAGCCCCTGAGTTCGACACGCACAGAACCAACAGACCCGTCGACAAAACGGCACATGGGCATACAACGAAATAGGCTCTTTGGGATCCAATTCAGACAACCAGCGCTCGGTGGTAGAGGGGTCAGGAATGTCACGGAATTGGGTCGCTGGCGGATAACTGGTGTACCTCGGCACATTCCGATCAAAAAGGCCAAACTGGGCGAGTGCATCTCTATCTGTCATGGCCTTATGCTGCCCGAGGCGACGCACTGACGCATTGAGATGCATCAAGAACGACACAACCGGGCAACAATGGCACGCACCAAGTGCGCCAAAAAATCATAAAACGTTCATAATTAAAGGTAAAAAACCACGGATAATTGCGAACTTTGTGAGTGTTCGACCAAAAGGAGGGCTGGCAAGCCCATGACTCCAAAGGAATTCAAAGCGTGGCGCAAATCCTGTGGACTAACCCAAGAGCAGGCTGCAAAAAAGCTCGGCCTAAAAAAACGCACGATTCAATACTATGAGAAGGGCGAGCGCGACGGGAAAGAATTCAAAATCCCAAGAACCACATCCTTGGCTTGTTATGCCATCTCAGTCGGGGTAGAGCATTACTTCGGGCCGGAAGAGCTCAACCACCGGCACAGCTCCCCCTCTAAATAATCTCAGCGGTGGTTCAGCTCCGCCTTGAGACGTTCAATTTCTGATGCAATTTCTTCCGCATCGCGCTGACGACGCATCAGACAATCACGCACCAAATTAAACTTTTCTTCCATACCGCGTGCGGTCAAATGGTACAGAAATCCGCGCTTTCCCTTCCGAGTCGTCACTTCTTCTGCCTCTACAATTCCGCTATCAATCAATGATTTTAATGCTTGGTTTGTCGTACCTAAGCTCGAATCAATCTTCTCAGCGATATCTCGCTGCGACACCTCTTCACCGTGTTCGATGACCCGAAGTATCGCTAATGCACGCGTTTTAAGAACGTCATCCTGTGCTTTCAATGTCCTATGCCCTTATTTCGCACTGTCTCATGCGTCTATGTGTCGAACAAAATACACCCAACTAAAGTAGTGTACTCCAGCCGTAGATCTTGGAAAAGGTTTCTAAAACTAAATTCGCACCAGCTGAATCAGCTGCCGCGGCTTGATACCCAACCATTGCCGAAGCATATGACCAAATTCCCGTTGCAATGCCTCTCGCAACAACTCATCCGACTGCAACACTCGAGAGGATTGTTCACTCAGTATATCTTCAATAGCCAGGGCCAAATCCGCGGTGACCGAATCAAGTTCAACCTCCCCAGTCGGCACCCCGACGCATTGCATTTGAGGCTCACTCACCAATCGACACTTCTTATCGAGCACTAAGGTTACGGTGATCAATCCACCGTCTGCCAGGGCTCGGCGCTCGGACAGTGCGCGGTCACTCAGTGGCACCAAACTGCTCCCAGACAGTCCCAGCCGACCGGTCTGCACCCGTCCAACTTGCTTAGGCGCTTGAACCGAAAGACTCAGCACATCCCCATTGGTTACTTGAGTCGCGCCGAGACCCAGGGACTCTGCCAACTCGGCATGGGCAATCATGTGACGAGCTTCACCATGCACTGGAATAATATGCGTCGGCCGCAGCGCTCGGTACATCCACCGAAGCTCATCTCGGCAAGGGTGGCCAGACACATGAATCGGGGCATCCTGTTCGGTCACCACGTGTATTCTCTTTTGAGCCAGCAGGTCATATAGCCGATAGAGCTTCTTCTCATTGCCCGGAATCACCTTGGAAGAAAACACCACAGTGTCCTCCGGCTCCAATAACAAATCTGGATGCTCGCCTTTGGCTAGTTTTGCCATGGCCGCTCGAGGTTCGCCCTGTGACCCCGTAGCCAGAATTAATTGTTCGGACCGCGGCAAATAGTCGAGATCCTCAGTAGGCACCAAGTCAGGGAAGTTTTTCAGATAGCCCGTCGCCTTGGCGGTTTGCAGGTAGTTGTACAAACTTCGGCCCAAGACAGAAATGCGCCGGCCGGTCTCGTGCGCGATGTCCCCGATTGCCGAAAGCCGTGCCGTATTCGATGAAAAGCAGGTCACCGCCACACGGTGCTTTTGTTCGGCAATCACACGCAACAGCGCGCTGTGACACTCGGCTTCAGACCCTGACCATCCATCGACGGTGGCGTTGGTGGAATCACCGACCAGATAGTCGATCCCCAACTCACCCAGTTCCATCAACCGACGGTCATCGTAATGAGCCCCCTCGAGCGGGTGAGGATCCAGTTTCCAGTCGCCGGTGTGGAAAATCCGAACCGAGCCCAAGGTTAATAACAGTGCATTGGCCTCCGGAACCGAGTGCGTCAGGGTCACCCATTCCAATTCAAACGGTCCGATCGCCTGTGTGGAGCCCGGCAATACCTCAGCCAAAGGCACTTGATCCAAGAGCCCAGCCTCTCCAAGCTTTCTGCGCGCTACAGACGCCGTGAAGGCTGTGCAATACACGGGCTTCTGAATTTGCCGCCACAAATAATGAATCGCACCCACATGATCTTCGTGGGCATGCGTAATGACGATTCCTGCAACCTGGTCTTTGACCGACCGAAGGCATGAGATATCAGGGCAAATGACATCAATTCCCGGTGGGGTGGTGTCGTCGGCAAAGGTAATCCCCATGTCCACAACCAACCACTGCCCCTGGTAGCCGTACAAATTGAAGTTCATACCAATCTCGCCCGAGCCGCCTAACGGCACAAAGCAGGGCACACTGGGATCGATGTCAATTTGAGACAAGTTGGCAATCGGCTTCACGTACTGTATAAATATCCAGTCATTTGTTTAAGGGAAGGCTCAATGGTAACGATCTTATTGCCACAAACCAAACACTCTTCGCCGCTTACCCGATACACCGACTGTGACCTCATCGAAGAAACCATGACATCGATACCGATTCTCGGCTGGGTCGCCTGTGGCCAGCCTATCGACATGTTTGAGCAGACCGAAACCATCGATGTTCCCAACAGGCTCGTTAAACGGAACACCTATGCGCTTCGAGTGCGTGGAGACTCCATGCGCGATGCCAACATCCTGCCCGGCGATTTAGTCATCATTGAACAATCTCAGACAGCTGAACACGGGGAAAAGGTGGTGGTTCGAATCAATGGGCAATCTGTGACGTTAAAAACACTGAGCTTAGAACCGGACGGCGTTAAATTGATCCCAGCCAACACGGAGATGGAGCCTTTGGTGTTTCACAATACCGACGTCGAAGTACTTGGCATTGTGCGCGGGGTTATTCGTGATCGCGTCTAAAGAGATGCTACCGAGGCGCGAATGGCTTCAATATTTTTACGATAGGCTTCTTCGTTACCGCCTTTAAAGACTGCAGAGCCCGCAACCAAGGCCGTAGCACCGGCCTCAACCACTAAAGGTGCTGTTTCAGGTGTGATGCCTCCATCGACCTCAATGTCGACGACTCGGCCATCAAGCAATTGGTTGATTCGCGCAATTTTGTCGATCACAGTCGGCAAAAATGACTGCCCTCCAAAGCCTGGATTGACGCTCATCACCAGCACCAGATCCAAGCGATCCAGTACGTAGCGAAGACAATCCTCAGGCATATGGGGGTTCAACGACACCCCCGCACGACAACCCAGATCACGGATCTGCGCCAACGTCCGGTCAAGGTGATCACACACCTCAGCATGCACGGTAATTAGGTTGCACCCTGCCTTGGCATATTCCACCAAGAGACGATCCGGATTACTGACCATCAGATGCGCATCAAAGGGCTTGTCGGTCGCATGACGCACCGCCTGAATAATCGGCGGCCCGAACGTCAAGTTGGGGACAAAGTGTCCGTCCATGACATCCAAGTGAATCCAATCACACCCAGCAGCGTCCACAGCTCGGATTTCATCGGCCAAGCGGCCAAAATCAGAGGCCAATACCGAGGGGGCAATCTTTACATTCGCCATTGATCAGATCCTTCATCGTCACAGGACATCGTCCCTAAGGCGCACAGAGTAGGCGGTAGAGGAGGCGAGGTAAAGCCAGCGACGCCTACGCAGGCGCTCGATACGCGTGGTGTACCAGTGTCTCAAGACTGACGTGATCGAGAATTTTTTCGTGCGTGGCCTCTAAGACCACCTGGGCAACTACGCCCTCTCGGAGGGCTTCAACCCATCGAAGCCCGCACAAACACCACCGATCACCCGGCTTTAATCCGGGAAATTGAAACTCTGGACGCGGTGTAATCAGGTCATTGCCCTTGGCTAGGGAAAACTCAAGGAACTCAGACGTCATGACCGCACAGACCACATGACTGCCGCGGTCGGAGGCATCAGTCTGACAACAACCATTTCTAAAGAAACCAGTCAGGGGATCCATAGAACAAGGAATCAAGGGCTCACCCAGCACATTAAGCTGTGTTGTTTGCGTCATACAGACCTCCTACACCTGCTTGTTAGTGGGGATAAATCAGTTATAAAAAAGGCCCTTCACTAAAGCAAAGGGCCTCCGTTCACAATGCGCCTAGCTCACTGGATCTGCGTCAACAACTGATCCAAGCTCGCTTTCGCATCGCCATAAAACATCCGCGTGTTCTCTTTGTAAAACAGCGGATTCTCAATGCCCGAGTAGCCAGTCCCCTGACCGCGTTTAGAGACGAATACCTGCTTGGCACGCCACACCTCAAGCACTGGCATGCCAGCAATCGGTGAATTTGGATCTTCCTGAGCCGCCGGATTCACAATGTCATTCGAACCAATGACAATCACTACGTCGGTCTCGGGGAAATCTTCGTTGATCTCATCCATTTCCAACACGATGTCATATGGAACCTTGGCTTCTGCCAAAAGCACGTTCATGTGCCCTGGAAGACGTCCGGCAACCGGGTGAATCGCAAAGCGTACAGTCTTCCCCTTCGCACGAAGACGACGCGTCAACTCGCTAACCGACTGTTGTGCTTGAGCCACCGCCATGCCGTAGCCCGGTACAATGATCACGCTATCCGCGTCGTCCAACGCACTGGCCACCCCATCAACATCAATGGCGACTTGCTCACCTTCAATCTCCATCTGGGGTCCTGACGCATCGCCAAACCCTCC
>CAJXXD010000074.1 GCA_913062835.1 uncultured Gammaproteobacteria bacterium | reverse complement strand
TGACCGAAGACAAATACAACGGGCGGACCTTGGCGTCTATTGTGATTGCCGCTCATGAGTGTGGTCATGCTATTCAGCATGCACGGCGCGAACCTTTTTTCTTACTTCGGCAACGTTTGGCGCAATCGGCCAATGCTGCACAGATGGTTGGTTCCGCCTTGTTGGCGGCCAGTCCCTTTATTGGCGGAGTCACTCTGTCGCCGCATTTGGGCCTTTTGACATTTGCCGGTGCATTTCTGGTGCTGGGTTACGGGGTTTTGATTCAATTGGTGACCCTGCCGGTGGAGCTTGATGCCAGCTTTAATAAAGCCCTGCCTATATTGGGATCGGGTTATGTGTCTGAGTCTCAAATGGGGCCTTCCAAGACTCTACTTAGGGCGGCGGCCTTAACATATGTCGCCGGTGCCTTGGTTCAGTTGCTCAATTTTTGGCGCTGGCTGGCAATACTCAGGCGTTGAGGGAGACTGGATGCGAAAGCTCTACACCGCGGCTGATTTGCTTGAGGCACAACTGCTCAAGCTTATGTTGTGCGAGCGAGGCCTGAGCCCGGTGATCAAAAACGAATCCCTGCAATCGGGACTGGGCGAGCTACCCATGGTGGAGTTGTGGCCTGAAGTTTGGGTGCGTGAAACACGCCATTGGCAAGCGGCGGTGGAGGTATTGCATGAGTTCCAACAGCGCGATACTCAGGGTCAATGGGTCTGTGAGTGTGGCGAGAGCAATCCCTGCTCATTTGAGAGCTGCTGGTCCTGTGCTGAATCCAGGGTGCTGTCACCCGGAGATTGATTCGAGCATTCAGTGCCTTGATAGTGACAAGGAGCCGTTCCGTTTTTAAGGTTTTTTGGTATGAACCCTTGGTTGATTTTTGCGGTTGGACTGTTGGTCGTGAAGGCGGTGTTTTTCGGCTTGTCGATTCAAATGACCCTGCTGTAGCGGTTTCTAACCATTGCATAGGAGTGCTCACTCTTTTGCGATACCCTCGAGTTTTGCTGAAGTCACCTAGGAGATGGGCATGACATCCATTGGCACCCCCTTTAGTTCAACCGCGAAGCGGGCTCTGCTCTGACATTACAGCAAGCTCTAGAAGGGCTGCGCTAAGCCGCTCAGGGCAAAAGCGCTCGGGTTGATCCGCTGTTAACTTTGCTTCAGTGACTTCAATCCCGAGCTGGGCAAACCGTGTCTTCGGAATGCCACCACGGTATAGCGTTTGATTATCCAAGAGCACATGAGAGACGCAGTCGGATGCGCGGGCGTCAGGGGCGTCTTGGCGGACGGTCTGAATCAGGGCATCAAAGGCATCTTCGAGCGACATTCCCAGTTGCTCAGGGTCGTCTCCGAGATTGGGAATCCAGACCTTTGGGGCTGTGGTATGACTCGCGATCGCCTCACCGACACCGCTTGGCAATAAGTTGGCCAACAAACTCGTGTAAAAACTGCCCTGCGCGTAAACCACTAGGCGGCTCTCTAGAATCATTTGGCGGATGCGCCGTTTAATGCCGACCTCGGTTCGGGATTCCACATTGAGCCCCCGATTAATGAACAACTCTTTGATGGGATGCTTTAAAGCCGCGGTTTCTTTCCCGGTCATGCGGTGCTGACCGAGCACCACCTCACCGTTGGTTAAGACAGCGCCTAAATGCAGATCGCTGTCGACAATGAGTCGCGCTGTGCCGGCTGTCTTCACTAGCCTTGAAAATAAGGCGGCGGTGGGGTCCATGCGGTGATGGTGAGCCAAATACGCGCCTGTCAGCACCAGATTGCCCAAGCTTGCGCCTCGGTAGTCAAAGTCGGGAGGAGCGGCCTCAAAAAACCGTGTTAACAGGCTTTGCACGATGTCATGAATCGGAGGCTCAATGGCTGTCAATAGACGATCTTTGCCCTGAGTCAGCCCTCTTAATAAGAGCGCCATCGCCGCCGGTTCGATTTCCTTTGGGACTCGCGTTTTGAACAGTTTGACCACCTGCTGATGGCCCACCAAAGACTCATCCGCCAAGGCCATGAGCCGACTTCGCAGGTCACCGACGGCGGGCATGTCAAATGCAACCCGAAGGGCAGCCGACGAGCCACCTGAATCGAAGGGAGTGAGCAAGTGGGTACTGTGCTGGGTGAGCGTTTTTAAGACTCGAGCGGTCTCGTTAAACGCCGTTCCGCCGGAGAATATGACCATTTCGGGGCCTAGTTCAGGAGCGCGACGGTGCCACTCAATCAACTCATTATTCAAGGATCCATCCCACACTCTTAGGGTTCAGCCGGCTCAGACGGCTTGTTTGATACGGTATTTGACCTTTCTTCGGGCACTGGGTAAAGCCTGGTCGTCCTAAAGGCGAACGAGGTGCGTTAATCGTTCATCACGCCTGAACTTTCATAAAATTTATGGCAGTCTGCGTTCCAAGCAAGGATGTGTGGGGTGCGCATGATTCGGCTGCCAAAGGCCGTGCACGATAATTTAATTTTCCTAATCGCGGAAACGTCGTCGCAACTCGAACATCTCGAACGGTTTGTGTTGTATGGAGATGCCGCAGCGGGACGTCGTGTGCTCGACCGTGCAGGGTACGGATACAACCTGAGAAGTCGCATCCAAAAAGCCTGCTGGGACAATCAGCGAGGCAAGCGAGCGATGGAGTCTCGAGTGCGATTGCAGTCGATTGAATCGGTGGCGCAAGATCTCGACCACATCACAGAAAGCGCCCGGCAGGTGGTTCGTCAGTTGTCGACTCGCGGCGAACTTCGGGTCGATGAGTCACTTTTTAAGCCCATCTTCAAACACCTGCAAACGGGCTTGGCGCTGATTCCGTCGATTGTGGAGTCTGCGGAATCGGCCAAGGCGATCAAGTTAGGCCGTCTGACGGACAAGATTTTCCGACGCCACCAGAAAGTCGAGGCAGCCTGCATCGCACAGGTGAAAAAGAGTCGAGCCGACGATTTTGCGGCGGTGTTGTTAGCGGCTCACGCCTTTGAACAGATGGGTCAATCTTTATTTGATATTAGCGAAGCCCTGTTGTCGGCCGTGCTAGGTCAGGCAATTAACTTAACCCGTTATGACTCTTTAGAGTCACTCGGCATGGAGCTTGATTCCGAGAACCAGGCGGTCTCGGTCAAAACGGTCGCAGAAACCCGCTCGGGAAGCTCTATTTCAGGCATCATCGACCCAGAAACCGACCAGATTACGGCGATCTTTAAAGACGGAGAGCGGAAAAAGCTCAAAGAAGAACGGGATGGTTTTCAGAGCTGGCATGATATTTACCCAGGCCTCGCACCTAGAGTGCTTTCGTATAAACGCCAAGGAGATTCGGCTGCTCTATTAATTGAACACCTCAATGGCATGACCTTTGAGCACCTGCTGCTCAATGAATCCGATGCTGCCCTCGATGCGGCCTTCAATCGGTTGGGCCAAACCTTGAGGCGCGTCTGGAAGGAAACCCGTGAAAAACGCCCGGCTAAAGCGGGCTTTATGGATCAACTGCACGCGCGATGGTCAGATATTCTCTCGGTCCATCCCAATCTGTCACTGACCAATGGCCGAATCGGCGCACTCCCTGTGATTGGTCTCAAAACCTTAGTAGCTCGTGCCAAACGCCGGGAGGTGCCCGCGCCTTTTTCGGTGTACATCCACGGTGACTTTAATCTTGATAATATTTTGTATGACTCGGTCGAGAACCGAATTAGTTTCATCGACGTCCATCGGTCACGGCAAATGGATTATGTCCAAGACATCTCGGTGTTTATGGTGTCTTGTTATCGTCTCCAAGTGCTTGAGCGGCCAGAGCGCGATCGAATTTTGTCTTTGGCACTCCGGATGGCGGCGTTGGCCAAACGCTTTGCTAAGCGAGAGGGCGATGACACCTTTGAGTTTCGGTTGGCGCTAGGCCTAGCCCGGTCTTTGATCACCTCGACGCGGTTTATTTTGGATCCGACCCTGACCGATCGGATGATCTTACGCGCCCGTTATATTTTAGAGCGCATCGATCGCTGCCCCGAGGGCAGCGAAGCCCGTTTTAAATTGCCTTTGCAGGAGTTGTTTTATGAATAAGCCTCGGATTGCTGTGATCGGTATTCCTGGAAAATGGTCGACCGAGGTGTTGGCTGATGAGCTGGAGGCACTGACTGGATTTCGGTTGGTGGTGGATATGGGCGATGTGGTCTTTGATGCGGTCCACAACCGCTTAATGGCCGGTGATGTGGACCTGGCGTCACTTGATGGTTTGATGGTCAAAAAAATCAGCGAAGTCTACAGCCCGTCAACACTGGATCGCTTGGAGCTGTTGCGTGTGGCGGAGGCTAGAGGAGTGCGTGTGTTTAGCCCGGCGAGCTCAATGCTTCGCTTGGTCGACCGATTAAGTTGCACGGTGACTCTTCGAAATCACGACATTCCGATGCCAGAGACCTGTGTTACCGAGCGGATTGAGTCGGCCATCGCCTCTGTTCGTCAATTTGGTGAGGCCGTTTTAAAACCTTTGTTCTCAACCAAAGCACGGGGTATGACCCTGTTGTCGGCGGATCAATCGGATGCGGAGCTTGAAGCGGCTCTCGTGGCCTTCCAGAAAGACCACCCGGTGATGTATCTGCAAAAGAAATTGATCCTCTCAGGACGTGATTTAGGTCTGGTGTTCTTAGGCGGTGAGTATTTAGGAGCCTATGCACGTGTGGCGCAGAATGATGCCTGGAATACCACCATTCATTCTGGAGGCCGCTACGAATTAGCCGAACCGGATGAGTCCATTGTCGCCATGGCGCATAAGGCTCAGTCATTGTTTGACATGGACTTCACCACGGTCGACATCGCAGAAAGCAGCGAAGGTGCGATTTGTTTTGAAGTGTCCGCCTTTGGAGGCTTTAAAGGCGCCCTTGAGGGTGCGGGCGTCAACGCCGCCGCACGCTACGCTGACTATGCCGTGAAGGCCATCGCCCATGGATAAGTTGATCGCGTACGCGCGTGCTCAACGCTCGTATGACCTAGACCCGCTCCGGTTGCAGTTTGGTGCCTTTGGGATCGAGGTTCGTACCGACAGCGCTTCGCTTCGGGACGCCTTAGCACGCTATTTCACACCCTATGTCGTGGCCTCGTTGGACCGGGTGGATCGCGTGGTCGAGGCGCTGGATGGAGTCATTGATATCCCAGATGGCTTTAGCCACTGGCCGCGAGAGGCGGGTAAAACCGGTCAAAAAGAAGCGATTTATGATGGCGATGGGTTTCGGCTAATTTGGAAGGTCAAAACCGGTGTGGTGTTTTACCAAAGCCCTGAGCGGGCGGTTGCCATGGGCCCCTGTGCTGCCAACGACAACCAAATCATTAACTTCATCAACGTCCAGTACATAAGTTACTTGCAGTATCAGGGCTGTGAAGTATGCCATGCAGCCGCTGCACAGTTCGGAGAGCGTGTCCTGGCCTTTGCTGGCTTTTCAGGCGGTGGAAAATCGACCCTGATGTTGCATTGTCTAAATGACCCATCCATTGATTATCTGTCCAACGATCGCCTACTGGTGAAGCGGACAGGCACGGACGCCCGAGCCTACGGCATTCCTAAGTTGCCGCGTATTAATCCCGGCACCCTGATGAATAACCAGGCACTGGTGGGTCTGGCCTCAGAGGCCCAGTTGGCACGCTGGGGG
>CAJXXD010000073.1 GCA_913062835.1 uncultured Gammaproteobacteria bacterium | reverse complement strand
AGCAAAACACTTGGATTGGTGGGCACACGCACACGGTGGATGTGACGGTGGATGGCCGCGAGTACGCGGTGGATACTGGGTTTATTGTTTTTAATGAATGGACCTATCCGCGGTTTTTGCAGCTCTTATCCGAAATTGGGCTGTCCTATCAGAATACGGACATGAGTTTCAGTGTAACCTCAGAAACCACAGGCATTGAGTATGCCGGTACCAATTTATCGACCCTCTTTGCGCAACGTAAGCGAATCTTCTCGCCAAGCTATCATCGCTTTTTGCTCGATATTATGCGCTTTAATAAACAAGCAATTCGGGATTTAGAGGCCAGTGTGCTGACGGCGGAATTGACCTTGGCCGATTATTTAAGGGGTCAGGGCTTTTCAGAACTGTTTAAGTCGCACTACTTATTGCCCATGGCGGCTGCGATCTGGTCGTCTGATCTCGACGACGTGGATCAAATGCCCGCCCTGTTCTTTATTCGGTTTTTTAAAAACCACGGTTTGTTGTCGGTAACCGACCGGCCTCAGTGGTACACCCTGCCCGGGGGGTCATCCACCTACATTAAGCCGCTTACCGCATCATTTGCTGACCGCATTCGGTTAAATACCTCTGTACGCCGGGTCTATCGAGGCGATCAAGGTGTGGCCGTTGAGACCGAGAACGGCGTCGAGTGGTTCGATGGTGTGGTGCTGGCCAGTCACAGCGATCAAAGTAATCGCTTGCTGGATGAGTCGGAGTCAGCACATAAAGCCCTGCTGCAAGGGATTCCCTACGCAGACAACGATGTGGTGCTGCACACAGATACAGGTCAAATGCCAAAAAGTCGTAGAGCATGGGCGAGTTGGAATTATCAGATCGGTGCGCACAGCTCGGGGGCCGGTGCCGTAGTGACCTATGACATGAATCGGCTACAAAACATTGAAGGTCCTGCGCAGTTTTTTGTCACCCTGAACAATACCGATGCGATTGATTCCGACAAAATCTTGGGTCAATGGACTTATGCGCATCCGCAATTTGGGCCTCGCTCTTTGTCGATTCAAGGGCAAATTGATGAGGTGAATACCGCATGTCCAATCGTTCTAGCGGGCGCATGGTGTCGCAATGGATTTCATGAAGACGGTGTGGTTTCTGGTGAAAAAGCCGCCAACCATCTTTTACATACCTTGGCGGTGGCGTGCCGATGAGCGCTTTGCATTGGTCTGGAAGAGGTCGCCTGTGGCACGCGCGGCACAGACCCCGTGCGCACAAGTTCCAGTATCCCACTGCCATGGTGTTGCTCGATCTCGACCGCCTGGATGTCTTTGAAGGCTCTCGGTTGGCGGTTAATAAAAAAGGCTTAGTGAGTCTTAGGACCGAACGGCACCTGATCGACGACCAGACACCCTCTGGTGATCAAGCACGTGCCTTTGTTCGAACTTCCTTGGATGTGGATGTGTCAGGGCCAGTGCGTCTACTGACCAATCCCCATGTTTGGGGTGTGGGATTTAACCCACTTAGCATGTACTTCCTTCATGACCGTCATGGCGCCCCGGCCGCTCTCATTTATGAGGTATCCAATACGCCTTGGAACGAGATTTATCGGTACGTGGTTCCAGCTGACGCCATTGCTCAGGGTGCGACCGCGTCTTTTGAAAAAACCTTTCATGTATCGCCTTTTAACCCCATGGATCAGCGCTACGTCAGTCGGGTGCATTGGCCCGATGGCGAGCGCGTGTCGGTGTATTTGGGGTTGGAAGAGGAAGGAAGTCCGGATTTATTGTTTGAGGCGGGCCTGTCACTGACGTTATCTCCGTACCACGGACAATCTCGCAAGCCTTTATTTTTGGGCGTGTGGCCACAAACATTTGTGGTACTCGCAGGCATCTATCGGGAGGCTTTTGCGCTGTGGCGTAAAGGTGTGCCCTATCATTCTCACCCTTAGGATCAAAGATGGCAGACACAACAACAGAACACGGTGCTTTGATGGTTCGTTCAGTTTCCGAGCCTACGTGGGTCCAGAAAATGGCCCGCAGAGGACTACTGTCCGCTTTTTCCAATATCCGATTTGGCTCGCTGACCATTGTCGATGGCGAAGAAACCTTTTGCTTTGCCGGTGACCAGAACGGACCCGAGGCGCACATCACAGTGTTAAATCCAGAGGTTTGGTCGGATGTGGCATTTAGAGGCTCTGTGGGCTCTGGAGAGGCCTACATGGCGGGCTATTGGACGACTCCATCGCTGGATCAAGTTACCCGTCTGTTTGTGGCCAATGGCCATCTCACTGACAAGATGGAAAAAGGCGTGGTTCGGGCATTTCGCTGGGCGTTAAAGGGTGTGCATTGGCTGAATAAGAATACGGTGAAGGGCTCTAAGCGAAACATCGAAGCCCATTACGATCTAGGCAATCGGCTGTTCGAGACCTTTTTAGATCCTACGTTGATGTATTCCTCAGCGCTTTTCGCCAGCGATCAGCACGACCTGCACCAGGCGTCCAAGGAAAAACTCGATCACATTTGCAGGAAGTTGCATCTCACCGAAAACGATCATGTCTTGGAAATTGGCACGGGCTGGGGTGGCTTTGCGGTCCATGCAGCCAAACACTATGGTTGCCGGGTGACCACCACCACGATTTCTGAAGAGCAATTCGCTCATGCCACGGAGTTGGTTCAGAAAGAGGGTTTGAGTGACCGCGTAGCGGTCTTGAAGCAGGACTACCGTGAGTTGACAGGTCACTACGATAAGTTGGTGTCTATTGAGATGATCGAGGCGGTCGGGCATCACTACCTTGATACCTATATCAACACCCTCTCAGATCGATTGAAACCGAATGGGCTGGCCTTGATCCAGGCGATTACGATTGTCGAGCAACGGTATCGGTTGGCGGTCAAAAGTGTCGACTTTATCAAGCGCTATATCTTCCCGAGCGGGTTCTTACCGTCGATTGGCAGCATTATGCAATCGGTCGGCCGTGCGTCAGATCTTCGATTGCTGCACCTTGAAGATTTTGCCAGCCATTACGCGAGAACACTGGCGGAGTGGCGCAAGCGGTTTAATCAAGAGCGAGACGCCATCAAAAACTTGGGCTATGACGATCGCTTTTGTCGTATGTGGGAGTTTTATCTCGCCTATTGCGAAGGCGGCTTCTCAGAGCGTCAATTGGGTCTGGCACAATTGATCTTGGCGAAACCGTTGGCGCGCCAAGAGGCTCCGGTCCTTCCACTTAGATTGAGCTGATTTTAATGCGCGCCCTGATCATTAACGCCCTTGGGTTTCAGTCCACTTGGTTGGCCTTGGTGCTCGGAGGGGATCTGTTTTTTCTGATGGCGCTCATTTGGTGGGGTGTTCACGTCGTTCAGTTTGCCCAACCGGGGGAAACAGGTCGCATTCTGATACTTGGGGCGATCGGGTTTGTGATGGACAGTTTGCTCACCCTCTTCGGCGTATTCTATTTTCCTGAAAGTCCGTGGGCGCTTATGCCGCTTTGGTTTTGTGGCCTATGGGTCGCCTTTCCAACCGTGCTCAACGCCAGTCTTCGTTGGGTGTGGAGTCGACACTGGCTGTTTATTCCGCTGAGTGGATTTGGTGCATCCACGACCTATGTGGGAGGGTCTCGACTGGGCCCGCTTGAGCTGCCGCTTGGGGATTGGCCAAGCATCGCCCTTCTGACCGTGGTCTGGACACTTTATTTCACGATGACTCGCTGGGTGTTTTTAGGCCGATTCGATACAACACATGCGGCGGTTTCCGGTCAAAATCAGGATCCAAGCTCTTCTGGGTAAGATCAGACACTGTGAACTGCTCGCTCAGTGATGGATCGAGTTTAAATGCGCTGAAATTATTCGAGAAATAGAGTACACCGTGAGGCGCGAGCCATTTCATGCACGCTTCAATCAACCCGGTGTGATCCCTTTGAATGTCTAAAGTTTCCTCGCTGTCTTTGGTATTCGAGAAGGTGGGCGGGTCCAAAATAATGACATCGTATTGGGGGGCCGGATTGATCGTGACCCACTTCAAGATATTGGTGCGGATAAATTCATAGTGCTTAGGGTTTAAGCCGTTGAGCTGAAAGTTTCGTTGGGCCCAGGCCAGATACGTTTTAGATGCATCCACCGAGGTTACTGAGCGGGCATATCCTTTGGCTGCCGCGACACTCAATGCGCCGGTATAGCAAAACAAATTGAGTACACGACATCCCTTGCATTCATTCATCAGCCACCGACGTAAGGGTCTATGATCTAAAAAGAGCCCCACATCGGTGTAGGTCGATAAGTTCACCTCAAAAAGTAAGCCGTTTTCCTCGGCCTGAATGACAACCGGTGCGTCCCGTTTTTCGTATTGGGTTTTGCCTTGCTGCCGAAAACGCTCTTTATACACGGCCTGTTTGATCGGAAGTGCCAAATGCTTTGGTACCCACTGACGAATCAGTTGACGACGCTCGTGTGCTTTGGCGGGATCAATGCTTTTTGGAGGTCGGTATTCCTGTATGTGCAGATGATCCCCAAACCGGTCGATAATGACATTAAACTCTGGGAGCTCGGCATCATACAGCCGATAGCAATTTATATTGTTATTTTTTAGAAGCTTACGACGCTTATCCAGATTTTTATCGAGGCGATTTAAGAGCGGGATGACGGCCTCAGGGGGTGACGCCGGTGCATCTGCCGTGTCCTCATGCTGTCGCACTGGTCCAAGAGCAAAGTGGCTGATGGTCAGAGCATGTCCGCCAGCTTGCAGTGTCCACTTTTTGGTCGCCCGCAGAGCCATGGCTTTGATCAGCTCAGGATTACTCGACACGATGCCGAGCTGACTGCCTTCAAACGCTTTTAATTGTTCGCCGAGCGTTTTATAGGTGTCAAACAAGTCCTCTTTGCGACCTAAGCGGACCCCATAAGGTGGGTTTGCCAGGATCCAACCTTCGCCCTTGGGTAGGGAGGCCTGCTGATCGAGCGCGGTAAAATCGCCTTGGTCGATTTCGATGAATTCCGAGAGCCCGGCTCGCTCAATATTGGATCGTGCCCGTTCGACCGAGTCTGAATCGATATCCAACCCCATAAATGGCAAGGTCAAGGGTCGCTCTTCGGATTTTGCCTTGGCCACCAGCTCGCTCCAACTGATCTCTGCCAATCCGGTCCAGCGGCACAGTTGCTCTGGGGTCCGATTTCGTTGCGGCGCCATGTTGGCGAGTCGCATCGCTGCCTCGATCAATAGCGTGCCCGATCCGCAGCACGGGTCCATCACGAAGTCGGGTGCTTGTTTGTCGAGTTTTAACCGAGCCAACATCACCTGAGCCAGTGTCTCCCGAATGGGTGCCTCCCCTCCTTCGGTTCGATAGCCGCGTTGGTTTAAGGGGGTTAAATTGAGTGTAATGCCGATATCTGCGGTCCCCCGGCCGAACCGCACGGCTATGCGGCAATGGGGTTGAGCTGCGTCATAGTTAGGCCGTGGCCGCCCTGCCTCGGCCGCCTGATCTCGCACCGCGTCCATAACCAACTGCCCCGCGAATCGGGTATCTTTCAGCCAGTGCATTTTCCCGGTGACATCTACCCGCAATGCATGTCCGGGATAGAGCCATCGATTCCAATCAATGCCGTTGACTAGGGTCTTGAAATCGACTGCCTCGGGTGTGTCTTTACGATCCAAAACCCAGACCACTCGGTCGCCAACACGTGTCCACAGAAGCGCGCGATATGCATCTTGGATTGAGCCGTCTGCGGTCACCCAACCGAGGGCGCGACCTCG
>CAJXXD010000072.1 GCA_913062835.1 uncultured Gammaproteobacteria bacterium | reverse complement strand
ATCTTTAGCGGCCTGTTCACCACCCAGCGTCACATAGTCATCAAACGCAATCACTTCCGCGCGAATGAAGCCTTTCTCAAAGTCAGTATGGATCTTTCCGGCAGCCTGAGGTGCAGTCGCCCCAACAGGTACGGTCCACGCCCGAACTTCTTTCACACCGGCAGTAAAGTAAGTCTGTAATCCCAACAGGCCATAGCCTGCACGAATCACCCGATCCAATCCGGCTTCGGCTAATCCGAGCTCTTCTAAGAACTCGGCTTTTTCATCGTCTTCAAGTTCGGCAATTTCCGCTTCAATTTTGTTACAAATTGGGACCACTTGCGCATTTTCCTGTTCTGCGATGCCACGAACCGTATCCAGCCATGGATTATTCTCAAATCCATCTTCTGCTACGTTGGCGATATACAGCGTGGGTTTAATGGTCAGTAAGTGAAGACTTTTAACGACGAGACGCTCCTCGGGTGTCAGCTCAACCGAGCGAACCGGAAGCCCTTCATTTAAAGCCGGCAGTAATTTGTCACCTACTGCAATCAGAGCCTTGGCATCCTTGTCGCCGCCTTTGGCTTGCTTTTGCGCTTTTTGCAATTGCTTTTCGACCGACTCAAGATCTGCCAAGGCGAGCTCAGTATTGATGATTTCGATGTCAGATGCCGGATCCACTTTTCCCGCAACGTGGACGATATTGTCGTCATCGAAGCAACGGACTACATGCGCAATTGCGTCGGTTTCACGGATATTAGCCAAGAACTGATTGCCGAGACCCTCGCCTTTCGATGCGCCGGCAACGAGCCCTGCGATGTCCACAAATTCCATAGTCGTTGGCACCACGCGCTCTGGCTTGACGATCTCAGTCAGTTGGTCCAAACGTGGATCTGGGATGGGAACGACCCCCGCGTTCGGCTCGATGGTACAAAACGGAAAGTTTTGAGCCTCAATGCCGGCTTTGGTCAGTGCATTAAAGAGGGTCGACTTGCCGACGTTGGGCAGCCCCACAATGCCGCATTTAAATCCCATGCTGTCTCCTTAGCGTTGGTGCAGGGCATTCATCGCCTGCTCCCAGTTACCCGCCATGATCTCAGATTGATATGACAGGGTGTCATCGATGGCGTCGTCAATCAGACGTCGATCATCACTTGATGGTTTGCTCAATACATACCCATGCACTTTGTCCTTGTGCCCAGGATGCCCAATCCCGACACGAATACGGCCGTACCCAGAGCCAAAGATGCGGTGTAAATCTCTCAACCCATTATGGCCGCCATGACCCCCGTCGAATTTCAATCGGATCTGACCGGGTGCAATATCGAGTTCGTCGTGTACAACAATGATTTCACTGGGATCGATTTTGTAGAACTGCGCAATAGCTAGAGCGGACTGGCCTGACCGATTCATGAAAGTCATGGGCTTTAAAAGCCAAAGAGGCGCTCCGCCGACCGACACTTTGGCGGTCGCACCAAAAAACTTGGATTCGGAAGAAAAACTGACACCGCCTTGTTGTGCCAGTCGGTCCAACAACCAAAACCCGGCATTGTGCCGGGTTTCAGAGTACTCAGCCCCAGGGTTACCGAGGCCGATCAGTAAGCGACAGGCGTTCACTCTGCCTCGTCGGCAGACTCTTCACCTTCGGTGCTTTCAGTGCTTGCTGCAGCACCTTTCGCTTTATGGATGCTCACCACAGGCAGGTCTGATCCATGCGACAGTGCCACAAAGGTCACGCCCTTGGGTGCTTTCAAGTCTGACAAGTGAATCACTTGATCGAGTTCGACATCCGCCAAGTCCACTTCGATGAACTCAGGGAGATCCTTGGGTGAACAGCTTACTTCCACTTCCAGCGCATCGTGATGAACAACTCCGCCCTGCTGCTTGACGCCCTTGCTGGTGGCTTCATTGGTGAAATGCACCGGCACGTTCACTTTCAATGTGGTGCCCGCGGTAGCCCGTTGAAAATCGGCATGCAGGACCACAGGCTTTGCTGGGTGACGCTGCAAGGCTTTCAGAATCACTGGCTCTTCTTTGCCGTCTACTGTCAGTGTAATGACAGATGAGTAGAACGCTTCTTCTTCCAGCGCGCGGACAAGATCTTTATGAGCCATCTGAATCGATTGAGGTGCTTTCTTGCCACCGTAAATTACGGCAGGTACCAAACCTTCCAATCGACGCAGGCGGCGGCTCGAACCTTTCCCTGCTAAATCGCGCGTTTCAGCGCTTAAGCGGTAATCAGACATGTGTGTCTCCTTTGTCTGTTGTGCTCTGCCTCGACCAGCAGAGCCTTCGTTGCACCGAAGTGCCTTCCTCAGTTAGCGAAACATCGCGCTGATGGATTCTTCATTACTGACGCGGCGTACGGCCTCGCCAATCAACTCGGCAATCGTAATCACACGGACGCGGCCGGTATCCATGATTGCTGAAGGGACGGGGATACTATCAGTCACCACCAATTCGTCAAGCGCACTGTCCTTTAAATTATCCAGTGCACGGCCAGACAAGACGGGGTGTGTGCAGTACGCCACCACCGTATTTGCGCCCTGTTCTTTTAGCGCTTTCGCCGCATTACAGAGGGTGCCAGCCGTATCGACAATATCGTCAACGATCAAGCACGTGCGACCGTCGACTTCACCGATGATGTTCATCACCTCTGCTTGATTCGCAGCAGGGCGGCGTTTATCAATAATGGCGAGGTCACAATCGAGTTGCTTCGCCATCGCGCGGGCCCGCACTACGCCACCGATGTCTGGGGAAACAACCACGACATCTTTCGGTTGATTTCGTTGAATGTCGTCAAGCATGACCGGGGTCGCGTAGATGTTGTCGACCGCCACATCAAAGAATCCCTGGATCTGGTCGGCGTGCAAGTCCACGGTCAGAACGCGGTCAATGCCCACACCAACCATGATGTCAGCCACAACTTTCGCGGTAATTGGCACGCGCGCCGAACGCGGCCGACGATCTTGGCGGGCGTATCCGAAATAGGGAACGACGGCTGTGATCCGCGAGGCCGATGCGCGGCGCAGTGCATCACAAACCACCACTAATTCCATGAGGTTGTCGTTGGTGGGTGCACACGTCGATTGCAGAACGAATACGTCCTCACCACGCACGTTTTCATGAATTTCGACCGCTATTTCTCCGTCGGAAAACTTGCCCACACTGGCATTGCCGAGAGGCACAGCGAGGTAGTCAGAGACTTTTTGAGACAACGTAGGGGTAGCATTACCCGAGAAAAGCATCAGTTGGGCCACGGGCAACTCCTTGGCAACTCTCAAGCGGAAGAATGGCTGGGGTGGTAGGATTCGAACCTACGGATGGCGGGATCAAAACCCGCTGCCTTAACCACTTGGCCACACCCCAGTTACGCGTTTGCGCGGTGAGTATACAACATTGAACGGTTGCTTAAGAGCCCTTGGCTAACCCAATGTCGTTGTCTGAGTTCAGACAGCGCCTTGGCGTCTTGAAGGACCGGGTCCACCACAAAACAGGTGCTTCCCGTGCCTGTCATTCGAGGCATTCCGAAGGCAGTCAATTGCTCTAACAACTGATCCACTTCAGGATGCAACATACGAACAAGCGTTTCGCAATCATTGCTGGTTGTATCCAACTGCGAGGCGCGGATTCTGCAAGAGGGGGTATCCCTTGTCAACTTTGGATGCGTAAAGATGGCTTCGGTTGACACCGAGACTCCCGGATTGGCTAACAGGATTGTGTGACCAGGCCAATCTTCGGATTCACACTGCTCACCAATGCCGGAGGCAAAACAGCTATGGCCGAAAACAAACACGGGCACGTCGGCACCTAGGCCTAATGCCAACTCCATCAGCGCATGCGTTGGGTGATGGAGTTCCCAAAGCCGATTGAGCATTACTAGGGTGGTTGCCGCATCGCTTGATCCACCCCCAAGGCCGCCACCTGAGGGAATGATTTTGTCGATCCAAATCTCAAGCCCATGGGTACCCTGTGAGAGGGACTCGGCCGCGCGGACAACGAGGTTTTTAGAACCGAGATGAAGCGGATCATCGAGTATCCGAATACCAGGTTCTTTGCTTGCTCGAACATGAATCCAATCGCAAAGATCAACAAATTGAAATCCGGTTTCGATCAAATGGTAGCCGTCATCACGACGGCCGGTGATATGAAGAAAGCGATTGATCTTGGCGGGTGCCGGCGCTTTCCAGCCGCCTTCGAGACGCTCGGAAGGGAGGATTACTGGACTTGGGTCTGCCACTCAGTGCTCGCCCAGCGGATTTCCATAGTCCCTTGAGTGGCCGTTAACCGTCTAGGTACTTCATAGCGGTTCGAGCCAGATTCGATTGCAATGGTGCCGCTGTAGGCCAGTTGCCACCCGCCTTGATTAAGCTCCCGAATCCGGCCACTGTCATCTTTCGTCACGCCATCGACGCTCAGGGTCGGCGCATCCAACCCTCTCACCCAATACTTCAGGGCACTAACAGGCAGCTCAACATTTAATAACTCCACGAGGAGTTCATCAGGACTGGCGGCTGAGATGGTTTTCTCATCGGTCATTAGGGTCGCGCGGTCTGACCCGACGGTGAGGCGAGCCACCACAGCGCCTGTCGGGGATAGAATATCGAGTCGGTCGTTATCGGCTTGATTAATCCAGCGAAGCGATCCAGATTCTGTCCCTTCCTCCGAGCTCACAGAAAACTTCGCAGTCAGGTCCCAGTTGGTCAGCTGCTCTGCCGGTAAAAAAGTAAGAACCTCGTTGGGCTCAGACGACCAGGGCAATAGCGAACAGCCACTTATGGACAGGACAAAGGTGAAGAAGAGTGCGTTTTTTATCACGAGTTTTTAAGCCGGCTCATTGTGGCAGTAATGATGTCACTTTCAGGGGTCAATTCATATCCTGCTTGCCAAATCTTTTCCGCTTCCTTAGTGCGACCCAACGCCCAAAGGACTTCACCCAGATGGGCGGCGATCTCGTGGTCAGGCATTAAAGACCAAGCCTTCTCCAAGTAGGGCACGGCTTCGTTAAGTCGCCCCAATTTGTAGAGCACCCACCCCATGGAGTCGAGGATGTGCGGGGCCTCAGGCGCATGATCCAGCGCCTGTCGGATCAGCGCATAAGCCTCTTCATGGCGATCGGTTCGATCCGCGAGGGTATATCCGAGTGCGTTTAAGGCATCGGCATCCTCAGGGTTTGCTTCGAGAATCCGTCGAAGATCGATTTCGGTATCTGTGATTCGATCCATCTGTTCGTTGGCCAACGCACGGATGTACAAAAGTTGCCGGTCATTTGGATCGTTGGTAAGCGCTTCGTTGGCAATGACTACGGCCTGTTCAGGCGCATCATGCGCTAACGAAAACTGTGCCTCAGCAACCAATAAGTCCTGTGCAAAGCTTGGGAACAACAAGCGCGCTTCTGCGAACCATCGATTGGCTTGCTCTGGATCGTGTTGCTCGAGAGCGAGGAGGGCCAGTTGCCGACGCGCATCGATAATCAGCTCACTTTGTTCGACGCGTAAAAACCGGTCGATCGCGAGCTCCGTCTCTCCCTGTGCTTTGGCGATTTCCCCTAAGTGGTAATAGGCATTGGCACGAAACTCTTCTCGGCCTAGTAAGGTCTTTAAGACCGGTTCAGCCTCGTCTAAGCGTTCGGCCTGCATTAGGAGAAGGGCCCAGGTTAGCTGGTCTTGACCGCGACGGCTTTCTTTGGATACGGCGGCTTCGATTAACATGATGGCTAACAAGCCATCATGTTAATCG
>CAJXXD010000071.1 GCA_913062835.1 uncultured Gammaproteobacteria bacterium | reverse complement strand
TCTTTAGGATGACCCGATGAAACTGTTACTCGATTTTCTACCGATCCTGATCTTTTTTGGCGTGTATAAGGTGACCGGCGACTTGATCATCGCAACCGCCGTATTGATTCCGGTAACCATCGTTCAGGTAGCGGTCACCTACTGGCTGACCAAAAAAGTCGAGAAGATGGCATTGGCCACGTTGGCTTTGGTGGTGATTCTAGGGGGTGCAACCGTAGTACTAAACGACGGGTGGTTCATTATGTGGAAGCCGACCGTGGTCAATGGGTTATTTGCGCTGGCCTTTCTTGGCAGTCATTTCATCGGCGATAAACCGCTGGTGGAGCGCATCCTAGGTCATGCCCTGACGTTGCCAAAAGCGAAGTGGGTCGGTTTGTCCTGGGCCTGGATCGCATTCTTTGTCTTTTCAGGAATCATCAATCTCGTGGTGGCCTACACGTTCTCCGAAGCGGTCTGGGTCAACTTCAAGTTGTTTGGCATGCTGGGTCTTACATTTGCCTTCCTAATTGCACAAGGTCTATGGATCAGTCGCCACGCAACAGAAACCGATGAGTCAGACCGAGGCGCTTCCTAATGCGTCACACTCTTCTCGTTTGGGTGTGTGCGCTCTGGATGCCCTCGCAGGCACTGGCCAGTTTCATCACGGACGCATTAGAGGTCCCAGTGCGCTCGGGTGACTCGCAAGAGTATCGAATCCTTCGTTTTCTGCCCGCAGGCAGCGACATCACCGTGATTGAATCCCTGGCTTCTGGGTATTCAAAAATTCAAGATGCCAACGGACAAGAAGGCTTCGTATTGACCCGTTATGTCATGGACACTGAGCCCGCGCAAAATAGGTTACGCGCCGTTGAGCAATCACTGAAAGCCGCTGAGCAGACCGTGAGTGAACTTCGTGCCGAACTGAGCCGTGTCGAAGCCGAGCTTGAACTACAAAATTCGCAGACTTCAGAATTGGAGGCTCGAGCTCAAGCCAGCGAGGCCGCCCTCGCCCAATTGGCCGGTGACGATGCCCTGTCGCTCAGAGACAGACTGCTGGCGTTAGAAACCGAGCGTCAGGTACTACTGTCTGACAATGAACGTCTCAAAGCCGAGCGACTTATTGCCAAAGATGACTCAGCCAAGACCTGGTTTGGCATGGGTGCCCTAACGCTCGGAATCGGCATCCTCTTGGGCTTCGTACTGCCGCGACTGAGACGCACTCGGACGTCAAGCGGATTGTGAGAGCCTATCCACGAGTCGAACCGGCCACACTGTCGTCCACCTCTCAGTGGATTTCTGACCGGTTTGACGATGCGTATTTCTCCATGACTGACCCCCTAGGCGAACGCCAGGCCATTTTTGTTGAGGGTTTGGCACTGCCCGAGCAGATTCGACGCCTCGAATCAGGACAGGTTCTGCGCATCGGGGAAACCGGATTCGGTGCGGGACTCAGTTTTATCATGGCCAGTGCCTGTTTTTTGTCCCATGCGCCGGCTGGCGCGCGGTTGCAATGGGTGAGCTGTGAACGCTACCCACTGAGTCAGACCCAACTGGAAGCTCTGTGGCAATCGCTCTCTTGGCCAAGTGATTGCCAGCCGCTATTGGCTGCACTTAGAGCCAATTGGCCGGATGCTGTGGCCTGCCCGCATCGGCGGATCTTCGCCGATGGACGGATTGTATTAGACCTTCATTATCAAGACGCCGAGTCCGTTTTCGCAGGCCTCTCTGGACCCTTCGATGGCTGGTGTCTCGATGGCTTCTCCCCCAACCGCAATCCGTCAATATGGACCGACAAGCCCTATCAAGCGATCGCTGGCTGCTCTAGACCCGGTGCTCGTTTGAGCACTTACACTGCCGCCACCGCCGTCCGTCAAGGGCTGGAATCGGTCGGATTCTCCACACAGAAGGTCCCAGGATTCGGAGGAAAACGCGAACGATTGTGCGGGCAGTATGCACCGACCGCCTTACCGACGCCTGACGTCTGGGGCCCGCCGCCTGCGCGTCAGGCACCTCGAACCGCGACCGTTGTGGGCGCCGGCCTCTCAGGTGCCTGGATGGCTCGGAAACTCGCCGAACGGGGAGTCACTGTGACGGTCTTTGAACGCCATCAACCGGGCGAAGGCGCATCGGGCAACCCCCAAGGGATCGCCTATGCCAAATTAAGCGTCGAGGCCACCCCGGCCAGTCTCATGCAACTCCAAGCTTTAATGCATTTGGCCAACTGGCTAAAAGACGCACCGGCGGGGCTTTGGCATCCCAGTGGATTATTGATTGCAGCACAAACCGAACAGGTGGCCATGCAGCAACAGAAGCTAATCGATGCCGTGGGACACAACCCCGGCATATGCGAGGCAATTTCAGGAGACCAAGCCAGTGAGTTAGCAGGCATAGCACTCAGCTCAGGCGGCTTATGGATTCCGCGTGCAGGCTGGATGCATCCGAAGGCTCTGGTGCGTTGGTTATTGACGTATCCCGGTATCGAGGTCAGGACCTATCATCAGGTGTTGTCAGCAGAAATTCAGGATACACGTCACCATCTGACCCTCCTCAATGCACAGCAAAAAACGATCACGCATGCCACCCACACCTTGGTCTGGGCCAATGCCGGCGAAGCTCAGTCATTTTGCGCCATGCCTTTGAACCTGAAGGCGATCCGAGGGCAAATAACTCGTGTTCGAGAATCTATTCCACTTAGAGTGCCCCTAAGCGGCAGCGCCTATGTGGCGCCGGGCACCCATGGGGAAACCACTTGTGGCGCCACCTATGCCCCCAACAGCACGGATCTGACGCCCTCTTCGAAGGACGATTTGGATAACTTAGAACGGACCAATGCGCTGTTTAAGACCCCGGCGTTCTCACACGAGGACATTCTGGGCAACCGGGTCAGTCTGAGAGCCTCGACTCCGGACTACGCACCCTTGGTCGGTGCAATGGCCGATCCGAGCGCTTGGTTAGAACCACTGAAGCCGCTCGCTCAAGATGCCACCTACCAACCGAGCTCACCGTTGCCTTATCTACCCGGGCTATACGTTCTGGCTGCACAGGGATCTCGTGGCACACTAACCGCCCCGATGACCGCAGAGATCTTAGCCAGTCAAATCTGCGGAGAGATCATTCCTGTGTCGAGTACAGTGCGAGACGCACTGGCGCCGGATCGTTTCTTCCGTCGAGACCTTATCCGCCACGGAATCAACTAAAAGGATTCCACCACGACCCGGAATCAAGGCGACTTCGGCATCCTGCCAGTTGGCGATCGAAGGTTTTGGCATTTTGATTGACGCGGCTGGCCACTTCTTGCAGCCAACGCTTCCGTTGGAATGTGCCCCGTTGAAATCCACCTACACCCTCGTGATACGCCAGATAATGCCGATAAGCATCGGACTTCGGAATGCCCGCGATCCGATACGCACGATCTACATACCAACCGACGAAATCGGCTGCATCGTCAAAGTCATCACGGCTCGCCAGGTAACTGCCAGTGGCCTTTTTGTAATCAGACCAGGTGCCGTCTTTGGCTTGCGGATAGCCGTAGGCTGAACTGGCCCGAGGCCCAGGCAGCACCCATAAAATTCGGGTTCTGGGTGGTTTCGCATCGGCCACAAAAGACGACTCTTGACGGATGAATGCCAAAATCAATCCCTCAGAGGCACCCCAGCGATCGGCAGAATCAGACACCGCGTCATACCAGCCTGGCTTTTCGGACAAGATTTGACAGGCATCGTCTTGGTTACGGGGCGGGGCGGTCGTACAACCGGCTAAAAACAACACGCCAATGACTGCAAGCGCTTTGATCATGACACAATCTCCATCAAACCTGCCTCATCCAAAACCGGGATGCCCAGGGCTTCGGCTTTTGCCAGTTTGCTCCCGGCACCCGGACCGGCTACGACCGTCGTGGTTTTCGCACTGACCGATCCTGCCACCTTTGCACCCAAGGCGCGCAACCGCTCGGCCGCTTCATCCCGAGTCATGGTCTCCAACGTACCGGTCAACACCCAAGTTTGCCCGAATAACGGCAAGGCCTCTTTCTCAACCGGACTCGACTCAGGCCATTGCACGCCAAGCTGCTTCAAATCGTCAATCACCTGCCGATTTTCAGGCGCTTTGAAAAAGTTCAATACATGCGACGCCACCACCGGACCGACATCATCGACTGCCAACAACGCGGCTTCATCGGCCGCCATCAGCGCGTCCAACCCACCAAAGTGCTCCGCCAACGTTCTCGCCGTGGTTTCACCTACATCCCGAATGCCCAGGGCGAAAAGGAACCGAGGCAACTCAGTCTTCCGCGCCGACTCAATGGCTGAGATCACATTATTGGCCGACTTCTCCGCCATCCGGTCCAAGCCAATCAAGTCCGATGCCTGTAACCGAAACAGATCGGCCGGTGTTTTGACCAGTGATTGATCAACCAACAACTCCAGCAATCGCTCTCCCACCCCATCAATGTCCATCGCCTTTCGTGACACAAAGTGTTTTAAGTGCTCGAGGCGCTGAGCGGAGCACACCAGTCCACCACTGCAGCGAAGCACAGCCTCGCCTTCGGTCCGCTCGACCGGTGAATCGCAGACCGGACAATGAGTGGGTATCGCAATCGTGGGTAGCTCAAGCGTTCGCTCATTCACCAACACCCGAACCACTTGCGGAATCACATCGCCGGCGCGACGAATCATCACCCGATCGCCCGCTCGAGCGTCTAAGCGTGCAATTTCATCAAAGTTGTGCAAGGTGGCATTACTGACCGTGACCCCACCAACAAACACAGGCGTTAAGCGCGCAACCGGGGTGATGGCACCGGTCCGGCCAACTTGGAGATCAATGGCCAACAGATCGGTCACCGCCTCTTGGGCAGGGAATTTCCAAGCCGTGGCAAATCGCGGGGCTTTGGACACGAAGCCCAAACGTTCCTGCAAGACCAGCGGGTCCACTTTCACTACCAGCCCATCGATCTCATATGGGAGCGTATCGCGCTTAGCCAGACAGGTTTGGTAGGCTGCCCGCATATCAGCCGCATTGCCTTGCACTCGACCGGGATTGATCGGAATGCCAAACCGCTTTAACCGTTCCATGACCTCGCTGTGGGTATCACCCAGAGACTCTGACAATTCGCCCCAGCCGTAGGCATAAAAGGCCAAAGGCCGCGTGGCGACGACAGTCGGATCCAACTGCCTCAGACTACCGGCTGCCGCATTACGGGGGTTCACAAAGGTTTTTTCACCGGCCGCCGCCAATCGCGTATTCATGTCCGCAAAGGGCGCCTTTTTCATAATGACTTCGCCGCGCACTTCCAGCACCGCCGGAATGTCAGCACCTTGCAACCGAAGAGGGATCGAGCGAATAGTGCGTACATTGGCCGTGACATCTTCACCAGTCGTTCCATCGCCACGCGTAGCCGCTCGGACCAACAGCCCATTCTCATAGCGCACCGACAGCGCCAGTCCATCGAGCTTCGGCTCTGCGGTCCAGGTCACGGTCGCATTGGGTACCCGCTCCACCACGCGCTCGACAAAATCATCGAACTCGGCCTCATCAAACACATTGTCCAAGGAAAGCATAGGCAGCACATGGCGGACTTCCTGAAATCCCGAATCCGGCCGAGCCCCCACACGCTGTGTGGGTGAGTCGGCCCGCACATACTCAGGACACTTCGTTTCTAATTGCTTGAGTTCAGCCAAGAGGGCGTCGTATTGGGAATCCCCGATCGTGGGCTCATCCAACACATGGTAGTTGTAGTCGTGGACCCTCAGGGTTTCCACCAGGTCGTC
>CAJXXD010000070.1 GCA_913062835.1 uncultured Gammaproteobacteria bacterium | reverse complement strand
AGCGACTGTCAGCACCCGATTTAACAGCAACACCCCCTCTTCCGCCCAACCAGAAATATCGGGACGTTCTGGAATGGGGCGCGCAAGATCCGCGCTCCACTCTTTTACAATATTGACTAAGGACGGGGGTGTCCGCACGGAGCACGGGGTCGCAAAGGCCAATCCGATGGCTTGATCCGGTCCGTGGTAAGGGTCCTGGCCCAGAATCACAACCGAGACGCGCTCGGGTGGGCAGGCCTCAAAAGCACGAAACCAATTAGACTGAGATGGGTAACTCGCGCCCAAAAAAATTCGGCGGTCTAAACCATCCAGGCAAGCAGAGACGGTCGCACGTCCTAGAAATTTGCACCATGAGTCTGGAAGCTTTGGATGCATGCGAGGGATTCCTTGTTGCCGTCTGCATTGTATACTCCCGCACAACGTAAAGGATAACGAATGCCTCACACAGCAGAGATTGCACCCTATTCCGACCAGGACGTTCGCGCCGTGGTCGATCGACTGTCACAAGACCCCGAATTGATCCATGCGGTCGGCCGCTTGCGGTTTAAACGTCTGTACCCGATGTTGCGACCGTTTCTCGCTAAGCGGATTCAACGGACATTAACGCGACATGGCGCGGGCATTCATACGGTTCGCCAATTTCAGGAGGCTCTCGAGCCGATGCTCGCCTCCATTTTGCAAAAAACCACCGAAACGTTCACCGTTTCAGGGTTGGAGCATCTCAGCAAAGATCAGGCCTACCTGTTTCTGAGCAATCACCGTGATATCGCCATGGATCCTGCTTTCGTCAATTGGGCCCTGTATAACGGAGGCTTTGACACCGTGCGGATTGCCATTGGTGACAATCTAATCAGTCAACCCTTCGTCGCTGACCTGATGCGATTAAATAAAAGCTTTATCGTCAAGCGAAACGTGTCTGGTCCGCGGGAGATGCTGCAAACTTACAGCACCCTTTCGAATTACATCCGCCAGTCAATCGAAGAGGGACAGTCAGTCTGGATTGCGCATCGCGAGGGCCGGGCTAAAGACGGCATTGACCGGACGGATCCGGCCATCCTTAAAATGTTGGCAATGGCTGGCAAATCTCGGAGCGAAGGATTCGATGCCGCTCTAAGTGCATTACACATTGTTCCAGTCTCTATCAGCTATGAGTTCGACCCCTGCGCCACAGCCAAGGCCCGCGAATTGACTATCACAGAAACTAAGGGACAGTATCAAAAGCAACCAGGAGAAGATGTGAAATCCATCGCCACTGGGATCACAGGCTGGAAAGGCCGTGTTCACTTGCACTTTGGCACACCCCTGTCTTCGATTGACTCAGATGCCTCTGCCTTATCAGCACGTATCGACCGAGACATTATTCTCGGTCAAAAGATTTTCGATACCGCTCGGTACGCGGAGTCACTCTTAACCGGACAGTCCAGTTTCCCAGACCTGCATCCTGACGTGGTCTCGCGGTTTAAAAAGCTACTCGCGCACACTCCAGAGGCCTATCGCCGAAAGCTGTTAGAGATTTACGCGAACCCGCTCAGGCAATTCACCCTTCATCAGAAGCGCGAGCTCTAGACGATCTGAAACCGGCGTTTTCTGAAAGATATTGCTCAGATGTGCCTTCACTGTGCGCTCCGTCACCTCCAATTGCCGGGCAATTCGTTTATTGGAGTAACCACTGGCGACACATTCAGCTACCTCGCGCTCTCTAGGCGATAAACTCAACCGAATCGATAAGGGCACAGACGGCTCGTCCACCAGATCTCGGACCAATTGGTTTAAAATAGTCCGTGACGCCCAATACTGACCCTGCTGCATCGCAGCCAAGGCCGACCTCCATTCCGCCTGAGTGACAGGAGCAGACGAATAACCTTGCGCACCGGCTTTCAGGGCCCACTGCCCCCGATTAGTATCCGGCATTTCATCAATCACCCAATGCATGCCATTCTCGGCATTTAAAATACGATGCACTGCTTGATCGAGCGTGACGGCTCTCGTCTCAATCACATGAACAAAAATCAAAATACCTGGGGGTACGGGATCACTGGGTGATAGTCGGTGAAGACACACACCTGATGTTGACTGCAAATGCTTCGGCAGCCCTAAGCTGCCATAATTGATTACGCCTAAATGCACCATGTTTGACTCCTTTCAATGGCATGCATTGCGGGAAATTCTGCCTAAAGAGAGCCCTTTTTGTGTGACACCTTTGGTGCATATGTGCACCAATTGAACATCAATATCCTCAGGGCTGTGCTATCCTCAGCACACTAGGAAAAACAATTATGAAAATACTAACCCCACCCTTGGGCTTGCTCGAGTTCTTAGATCGAGTGGGCTCGAGCGCCAAAATATATGAAGTGCAGGCACCCGATGACCAGCTCGCGGTGGCGCTCGGTTGTAACGATCAAGACATTCTTACCACCGAGTTGATTCTGACCCCGGGTAAAGCACCCAAACTGGCCGTGCATCCGTGGCGAAACGCATGGGCGCTCGGTACGGGCGAACGCGTAGCCTTACCTATGCAGACCTATCTTTTGACCGGATATCAGGCCGCATGGCTTCCACCATTTGGGCTTCCTCACCTACTGACAACCGACATTGCACCGACATGTATGGAGTCGCCTTGCCTGTATGTACGTGGTGGCGTACCGCATGGATGGATGGCGCTTACGCCAGATGACTTGTTATCTCTGACCGATTACGCACATTGGTCGCGAGTATTTGCGGCCTGAGGGCTTTAGTCGTCATCTCGCTTTACGTACACCGCAAACTCGCCTGTGAATGGGCTGACGGTTAATTCAAACAAAATAGGTGCACAACACACCTGGCAATCTTGCCAGTAGGATTGATCACCGCCTGACCCATCGATATCTGTATCTTGCAATTCTCCACAGTACGGGCAAGAAATTGTCTCTGTACGATACATTTTTTCACTTTGCTCCCAACAGACTTTGAACTGGCTTTTTGACCCAATCCACCCACGATCTTTCGCCAACGAACGACTTCGCGAGCCCCTACTTTAGCCTTACAGCCACTCATTCCTACATCGAACCGCAAAAACCTTTCGGGGGCGAATATTTATTCCCGCAAATAAACGTCGTAACCCGATGTTTTTACGCTTCTTTTTTTGCTTGCAGTTCCACTATAACTCCCTAGAATGCGCGGCTTCATTCATTCAATCAGAGGTGACTCAGGCAGTGGAACAGATCATGTTGGGCATTGGCTATTTTGGTGGATTGGTCTATCTCGCTGCCTACGTGTGCCTGACGAAAGGCTGGATATCAGGGACCGGCTATACGTTCCACAGCATCTCTGTTTTGAGCTGCATTTTAATTGCCACCTCCAGCGGCTATTCCAACGCTTGGCCATCTGCGCTTATGAATATCGTTTTCATTGGCATCGGGGCAACCTATTTAGCTCGCAAGGCGTTGCGTGACGCGAAGCGCGGCCAAGAAACTCTGGTCGATGCGTCAACACTTGAATACAAAGCCGACGCAAATCGTCTCGAAGCAGCTGCATAACTCAGGCTTTGCAAGAAAAACCATTCAAGGTAACCTCCAAATCGTGAATATGGAGGGTTAGATGGAATTAACTCGCATCGCCAAACGGTCCTTTAAGGTCATCAGTCGTGGTCAAATCAGAGGCATCGTTCAACGCGTCCCAACCGGTCGCCGCTGGATTTATTTCGATTTAGAAGGATGTGGGATCCGGCGTGGCGGCCTTGAATTCAAATCATTACGGGACCTGGACGGGTTTGTCGCCCTCTCGCTCACACACTCGCACTAGGGTCGTTGATTTTCCAAGTTTTTTACTTGCGCCTGAGTCAAAATTGACTACACTTCCCGCCATCTGAGCTGATTACAGAGGTTTTATGCTCTTTTACTAGCGCGATACCCCGCATGAGCTGTGTATCGCAATCGACATACAACTCATTAGATCCAGGGGGTATCACCTGAATTGAGCACTTTGCTGTCTGCCGTTGCCACAGAAAATTGGCCACAACACGACCAAATCGAAGATCGGGATCAATCACTCGATCACTTCATTCATCGCGACGGCGAAATCTTTGCCGGGACGCATCTAATCATTGATTTATGGGACGCCAAAGACCTCGACTGCCTCGAGCGGATGGAACTGGCTCTGCGCACCTGTGTCGAAGAGTGCCAGGCGACCCTATTGCACATCCACTTGCATCACTTCACCCCGAATGGCGGGATCAGTGGTGTCGCTGTTTTGGCTGAGTCGCACATTTCAGTCCACACCTGGCCCGAGAAAGACTACGCCGCCTTTGACGTCTTTATGTGCGGGGATTCGAACCCCCACCGTGCGGTCGAGATTCTCAGCCGCTATTTCCGTCCCGGGCGATCTGAAGTCACCGAAGAACGTCGCGGACGTATCCGCTGATGCGCTATCAGGAAACGCTCTACCCTGAGTGGGGACAAAACTTCACTCAGGAGCGTGTGCTATTTGAGACCCATACCGGTCATCAAGATCTTGTGATTTTTGAAAACGCCCGGTTTGGACGCGTGATGGCGCTAGACGGCGTGATCCAGACCACAGAGCGAGATGAGTTTGTCTATCACGAAATGATGGTCCACGTACCCATGCTCTCCCACCCTAATCCCACCCGCGTGTTAATTATTGGGGGTGGCGACGGGGGTATCCTTCGCGAAGTCTTGAAACATCCCTCTGTGGAAACCGTCACCCAAGTGGAAATTGACCAGAGCGTCGTGGATTTGTGCGTTCAGTACTTTCCAAATCATTCTCAAGGTGCATTCGACGATCCAAGATTGAGCTTAGTGATTACCGATGGCGCAGAGTTCATCGAGAACAATCAGACCGCATACGACGTCATCATCACCGACTCAACTGACCCGATTGGCCCAGGGGAAGTCTTGTTTGCCTCACCCTACTACTCCGGATGCGCTCGGAGTCTCACGGATCAGGGAATTTTGGTCACACAAAACGGCGTTCCCTTCATGCAAGGCGATGAAGTCACAGCAACCTATCGCCGCTGGGCAGGCGTGTTCGCCACGCGACGTTTTTACCTGACGCCGGTACCAACCTATGCTGGCGGCTCCATGGCAATGGGGTTTGCATCCAAAGCCAAATTGGATTTGCCTTCGATCAGCTCACTTGAGTCCAGAGCGAATAGCCTGACGAATCTTCGGTACTACACACCCGAGGCGCATCTAGGCGCATTTGGACTACCTAAATTCATTCAAGCGTTAATGTCGGACTAAAACGGGCCTGAATTGCACTGAGTATCGCCATCGGCTGCTCGGTGCAAACCAGCACGGTCTTTTGCTTTGACTTAAGCCCGCTGACCAAGACGACTTGGCTCTTTGCGAGGCCACACACATCTGCTATGAAATGAACGAGGCATTGATTGGCACGGCTGTCGATCGCCGGTGCGCCTACCGCCACCTTGAGTCGTCCACCGTGCTCACCGGCAATCGCCGAGTGTTTCGCTCCACTTTTGATCCACAAGTGGAGCAATACACCTTCGGGAGTCACTTGCGACCAATTTGAATGCTGCACCGATTGGATCCCCTCTCTTTCTTGAGTATTCTACGCGCCCCGTTATAGGAGTCATGGATGCTACGCACAGTCCTCACCGGAAAGTTACACCGAGTCACCACGACAGCTGCTGAACTCGATTACATTGGTTCCTGCGCGATTGATAAGGTCCTGTTGGATGCCAGTGGAATGATGCCCTATGAGCAATTGCATGTCTGGAACGTCACCAACGGGGAGCGATTTGTCACCTATGCAATCGAAGCACCCGGCAACAGCG
>CAJXXD010000069.1 GCA_913062835.1 uncultured Gammaproteobacteria bacterium | reverse complement strand
GAACTGGAATCCTTGGTTCGCCAAATGGAACAAGGCTCGATGCCCTTAGATGCCTCCTTGGACGCCTTTGAGCAGGGTGTGAAATTGGCACGGGAGTGCCATGCGCTTCTAGATCAAGCGTCACAGAAAGTCGTGGAAATTAAGCAATCGGGCACTGAAAGCCCGCTTGAACGAGACGCATGACCGACGCCAAAGCCTGTCTAACGGACTGGTCGACACGCATCGAAACCGTTCTCACCGACGCCCTGACCGCCCAACTGACCGCCAGCCGCCTGTTAGAGGCAGCGCGTTACAGTGTGCTCGGTGGCGGCAAACGACTGCGCCCTAAACTGGTGTATGCCGGTGCCTTAGCCGCAGGCGGCAGTCTCGATGCCGCCGATTCGGCAGCCATCGCAGTGGAGCTTCTGCACACCTATTCGCTGATTCATGACGACCTCCCAGCCATGGACGACGACGCACTCCGTCGAGGCCAACCGACCGTACATGTTGCCTATGACGAAGCGACCGCCATCCTGGCAGGCGATGCGCTGCAAGCGTTGGCCTTTCAGGTTCTGTCTCGAAGCGATGGACGAGATTCAGACACCGTCGTCCGACAAATGCATCTCTTAGGCGAAGCGGTGGGCTTTAATGGCATGGCGCTCGGTCAAGCCATCGACTTGGAATCCGAGGGCGCTCGACTGGGCCTCGATGCGTTAGAATCCATGCACCGGAAAAAAACAGGGGCGCTGATTACCGCATCCATTTTGATGGGTGCCGCCACGGGACGCTGTGACGACGACGAGTGGCTGGCATTGACGCGTGCCGGTGAGGCCATAGGGCTCGCATTTCAGATACAAGACGACATTTTAGATGAGACGGCATCGACCGATATCATGGGCAAACCACAAGGACGCGATCGGGTGCTAGAGAAATCCACCTTTCCAAGCTTGATGGGACTCCACGAGAGTCAGGCCCGTGCACGTCAACTGGTTGCGACCGCACACCAAGCCCTGGGCCAATTAAAGGGTGATACCACCGTCTTGATGCAATTGGCGACTGATGCCGTGGAGCGGACGCACTGATGGCCATCATGAAATGTTTCCATGAGATTCCGGATACGCGGCCGGCTATTCCGTTGTTGTCTGAGATCAACTCGCCGCATGACCTAAGGGGCCTGAGTAAAGACCAACTCCGGCAGCTCGCCGATGAAGTGCGTGAGTATTTGCTGTATTCCGTGGGCATTTCCGGTGGCCATTTCGGGGCTGGACTTGGCGTGGTCGAACTCACCGTCGCGCTTCATTACTGTTTTGACACGCCCTTTGATCAGTTGGTTTGGGATGTGGGCCACCAAGCTTATCCACATAAAATCCTGACCGGGCGGCGAGATCAGTTACCGACCATCCGTAAAGAGGGTGGGCTGGCCGCTTTCCCAGACCGCAAAGAAAGTCCATATGACACGTTCGGGGTTGGGCACTCAAGCACATCCATCAGTGCGGCTCTCGGCATGGCCATTGATGCCAAACTCACAGGCTCAGGGCGCCGGCATGTCGCCGTCATCGGCGACGGGGCGTTAACGGCTGGCCTCGCCTTTGAGGCCCTGAATCATGCGGCCAGCGAGAAAGCGAATCTTTTGGTGATCTTAAACGACAACGACATGTCGATTTCACGAAACGTGGGCGGTATCCGCGACTACTTAGCGAAGCTGCTGTCGTCAAAGGCCTACACGCGAAGCCGTGATGAAGCTCGGAAGCTTCTCGAGCCCCTGCCGCCTTTGGCTCATCTGGCAAAGAAGACCGAAGAGCACCTAAAGGGGATGATGAGTCCAGCGACCCTATTTGAAGAAATCGGCTTTAACTACATTGGCCCGATCGATGGCCATGACCTGCCTGGTCTGATCAGCACGCTCAACAACATGAAAGATCTGCCCGGACCTCAGTTTTTGCATTTGGTCACACAAAAAGGCTGCGGGTTTGTACCTGCCGAAGACGACCCCATTGGCTATCACGCAATCAGTAAACTGAGCGCCAAAGGCGACGCCCCCAAAGCGCCGAAGCCAACCTACTCCAATATCTTTGGGCAGTGGCTGTGCGATATGGCCGAGGCCGATCCTCGATTGGTGGGAATCACCCCGGCCATGAAAGAAGGCTCGGACCTGATTCAATTTGCGGAGCGATTCCCTGAGCGCTACTTTGATGTGGCGATTGCCGAGCAGCACGCCGTTTGTGTCGCAGCCGGCATGGCCACTCAAACCACCAAGCCGGTGGTCGCGATTTATTCCACCTTCTTACAACGCGCCTATGATCAAGTGATCCACGACGTCTGCGTACAAAACTTAGACGTGACCTTTGCCATCGACCGGGCCGGTCTCGTCGGCGAGGACGGTCCCACCCACGCAGGCGTCTACGACATCGCCTACCTGCGCACGCTGCCCGATCTGATCTTGGCTGCGCCGTCGGACGAGGCCGAGTGTCGTCGTCTGTTGTCGACCTGTTATCACCACGAGGGACCGGCAGCTGTTCGCTATCCAAGAGGCCAAGGCCCAGGTGCCCAGGTTGAAGCGGATCTTGAAACCGTTGAGATCGGCCGTGCCCTCGAGCGACGGACGGGGCAGTCTGGCATTGTTATTTTCGCCTTCGGCTCACGTGTACACGCCGCCTTAGAGGCGGCCGAGCGTTTTGATGCCACGGTCTATGACATGCGCTGGGTCAAACCCTTGGACACGGACGCGCTCAAAGCGCACGCAAAAGCCAAGTTGCTCGTCACGGTTGAGGAACATCAACGGATGGGTGGTGCAGGATCGGCCGTGGGCGAGTGGTATGCCGATGCCGGCCTAAGCCCGTCTCTATTAACACTCGCATTACCCGATCGATTCGAAGCCCATGGCAAACCTGAAGCCATGCTGGCACGCGTGGGCCTTGATGCAGAGGGCATCGAACAGGCCATTGCCAAACGGCTTAGCTGAAACTTTCAGGCTGGCTTAACAGATGGCCGAGCTTCTTTGACTTCGTTTTAAGGTAGTTGGCATTGTGTGGCGTTAAGCCTGTCTCGATCGCATGGCGGCGCACGACGGTAATGCCCATCGCTTCGAGTGCCTCGACTTTCTTCGGGTTGTTGGTCATGACCTCGACCGAGGTGACCCCAAAATGCGCCAACATCGACTGCACCATATGATAATCGCGCTGATCGGCCGCAAAGCCCAGTGATTCATTGGCATCGACCGTATCCGCCCCCTCATCCTTCAGATGATAGGCCCGAATCTTGTTGATTAACCCAATGCCCCGGCCTTCTTGGCGCAAATACAACACGATCCCCGTGCCCTTGGCCGCGACGGCCGCCATGGCATGCTCTAACTGAGCCCCGCAATCGCACCGTTCCGAAAACAACGCATCACCGGTCAAACACTCAGAATGCAGGCGAATCAGCACCGGCTGCTCTGAACGCGGCTCTCCCATCACCAGGGCAACATGCTCTTTCTGCGTGGCTTCGTCTAAAAACCCATGTAACTCAAACGTGCCCCAATGGGTCGGCAATTGGCAGTGATCAATGTGTTTAACAGTCATGTGTTTTCCCAATTAGCCCGCCATCATAGCAAAGACCCAGGCAGCGAGGAGCACATAGAGTCCGGCCGCAACATCATCGGCCAACACGCCCAATGCCCCTGGAATCCTCTTCTCACACCAAGAGACCGGCCAAGGTTTAAAAATATCGAAACCCCGAAACGCCAAAAAGGCGAGCGCCAAACCCAGCCAAAGATGTTCAGGTATCCACAAGGCCACACCAAACCCGGCAACCCACATGCCCGCCCACTCATCAATCACGATCTGTCCATGATCCACCGCGCCCAACCGTCGCCCGGCTTCTCCGATACTCCATAGGGAGGCTGCACAGAGGACGATCAAGCCCAGTCCCCACACCCAAAGTGGCGCCGTCCATGCCCAAGCAACCAAGGGCAACACACCCAAGGTGCCGGTTGTGCCCGGTGCCTTAGGCGACAATCCACTGCCAAATCCCACGGCGACCCAAAATTTGAGCGAATTCATCGGCTGTGATCCCACCCAAGCGACCAATCGGCGGGCACCGGTTGACCGTCCAAACTGATTCTCGGTGTTTCAGAGGCCTCGAAGCGGCCAATACAATGCCCGGCGTCAAATGACCTATCCGGGGGCGCAGCGGCTAACAACACGTAATCATCGCCGCCGGTCAGCGCCATCTCGAGTGCCCGTTCGCGACCAAAGCGCGCAATCAAGCCATCGGCTAAGGGCAATGAGTCCAAGTCGATTTCAACATGCAGTGGCTGGGCCGCGCCCTGCAGTAAATGACCCACGTCTTGGCACAGACCGTCTGAGACATCGATCATGGCATGGGTTTGCCCACGGAGTGCTTGACCCAGATCCAGCAAGGGTTCAGGCCGCCAATAGCGCTCAGCCCAAATCACATGCTCAGCCACCGATCCAGACAGTACCTCCAAATACGCGCGTGCGCCGCCGAGGTCTTGGCCCAAGAGCCACAATCGATCGCCTGGGCGCGCACCCTTCCGGGTCACCGCCTGGCCTTCTGGCACCTCGCCAATCACTGTCACCTGGCCTGACAGCGGACCGCGGGTGGTGTCGCCGCCAATGAGATCGACCCCCCATTGCACCGCAAGGTGATGAAATTTTTCTGCAAATTGATCAACCCAGCCGGCGTCGAAGGAGGGCAAAGTCAGTGACAACAACACATAGCGCGGGGTGGCTGCCATTGCGGCTAGATCACTGAGACCTCGACCCAACAGCCGAGACGCAAAGCCTTCAGGCGGACAGAGAGTCGGGACATGACGGCCAGCGACGACCGAGTCGACTGATATCACCGTCTGATGACCGGGTGTTGGGCTAACGACCGCAGCATCGTCGCCATTGCCTACCACGACCGAAGGGCCGTGTGCGCCACGCTGAAAATAGGTTTGGATCAGTTCAAACTCGGTCACGAGGAGCCGCCGCTTGGACCTCAATGGTGCGGGACTGAGCCGCGAGTTGGTCTAAGACACCGTTGACAAATTTATGTCCGTCGGTGGCCCCGAATTTTTTACTGAGCGCTACGGCTTCGGCAATGACGACTTTGAAGGGGATGTCGATGCGGGCAGTCAGCTCATACGCCCCTAGCAACAGAATATTGCGCTCGATGGGGGTCAATTCCGAAAACGGACGCTTCAAATACGGTGTCAGTGCATCGACCAACTCCGAGTGGGTCTCATCAATCGCGCGAAGGGCTTGGTGGAAAAAAGCCAAATCGGCCCGTTTCAGATCGTTATCTGCACGGAACAACGCTTCCACCTGGGTCATCGGATAGCCCGACAACTCCCATTGATACAGCGCTTGGATAATGGCTTCACGCGCCCGATGGCGTTGTGACGCAGTAGGCTGGGTCAGCTCACTCACCCAGCTGCCTCAAGACCGAGACCATTTCCATCGCAACCAAGGCCGCTTCTGCGCCCTTATTACCGGCCTTAGTCCCTGAGCGTTCAATCGCCTGCTCAATGGTATCCACCGTCAACACACCAAATGCGCAAGGAACCCCGGTATCCAATTGCACCTTATTCAGACCGCCAGCCGACTCCCCGGCCACGTAATCAAAATGCGGCGTCGATCCGCGAATCACGGCACCCAAGGCAATGATTGCGTCCACATCACCGCGCTCGGCCACGGCTTGTGCTGCGAGTGGGATCTCATAGGCGCCCGGGACACGGACCACGGTAATTTGGTCGTCACTGACGCCGTGACGCGCGAGCGTGTCGATTGCACCCTCAACCAACGCGTCCACCACAAATTGGTTAAACCGACCCACCACGATGGTGTAGCGG
>CAJXXD010000068.1 GCA_913062835.1 uncultured Gammaproteobacteria bacterium | reverse complement strand
AGAAGCCGGCGGACGGATCTACACCGGCACACCGCAAGAAACAGTCATCCAAGAGTCGATCTTTACCCGACATGGTACCGATCGCATCTTGCGATACGCGTTTGAACTGGCAAAAACGCGCAAAGGCCAACTCACCTCTGCCACCAAATCCAATGGCATCATGCATTCCATGCCATTTTGGGATGAACGAGTTAAGGCCATCGCCAGTGAATACCCTGAGGTATCAGTCGATCAATTCCACATCGACATTCTGACCGCACACTTTGTTCTGCATCCGGATTGGTTCGACGTGGTCGTGGGTTCAAATTTATTCGGTGACATCCTGAGCGACCTAGGTCCCGCCGTCGCCGGCTCAATCGGTATTGCACCCTCGGCCAACATCAACCCAGAAGGCCACTACCCTTCCATGTTCGAGCCAGTGCATGGATCGGCACCGGACATTGCCGGACAAGGCATTGCCAACCCGATCGCCTCAATCTGGACCATGGCCATGATGCTCGAGCACTTGGGTGAGGTAGACGCGGCTAAAGCGATTGAAGCGGCAATTGAAACCGTGCTCACAGGCGGGGATGCCTATAAAACACGTGATCTAGGTGGGCAGGCCACGACAGCCGTATGTACGCAGGCCATCGTGGATGCATTGATGGCTTAAGCGATCTGCTTGGCCAGGATTTTTTGCGCCCATTCCGCGGGGCCTGTTTTATGCACGCTGGTCCCGTTGGAATCCACTGCCACCGTCACTGGCATGTCTTCCACCACAAATTCGTGGATGGCTTCCATACCCAGGTCTTCAAACGCCACGACACGCGAGGCTTTGATCGCTTGTGCCACCAGATAGGCCGCACCGCCGACTGCCATGAGATAGGCTGCCTTGTGGTTTTTAATGGCTTCAATGGCCATCGGCCCGCGCTCTGCTTTACCGACCATGGCAAATAAGCCGGTTTCTTCCAGAATTTGATCTGTGAACTTGTCCATACGGGTCGCCGTGGTGGGACCCGCGGGGCCTACCACTTCCTCGCGCACCGGATCGACCGGGCCCACGTAGTAGATCACCTTCCCTTTCAAATCAACCGGCAGAGTCTCGCCCTTATTCAGCATATCGACCATCCGCTTGTGTGCCGCATCCCGACCGGTCAGCATGGTGCCATTGAGCAACAATGTTTCACCTGGAGCCCACGACATCACCTCATCGTGGGTTAAGGTATCGAGATTGACCCGACGTGCAGTCGGGCCCACGTCCCAGGTGATGTCCGGCCATTCGTCAATCGATGGCGGGGTTTGCAAGGCAGGCCCCGACCCATTCAAGACAAAATGGGCGTGTCGAGTGGCGGCACAGTTTGGGATCATCGCCACTGGCTTTGACGCCGCATGAGTCGGGTAGTCCATGATTTTCACATCGAGTACCGTGGTCAAGCCGCCCAATCCTTGCGCTCCGATGCCTAAATTATTTACCGCCTCAAAAATCTCCAAACGAAGCTCTTCGCTGGCTGTCTTCGGACCGCGTGCCTTCAACTCGTGAATGTCGATCGGATCCATCAACGATTCTTTCGCCATCACAGCTGCTTTTTCGGCAGTGCCTCCAATCCCAATACCCAGCATGCCAGGTGGGCACCAACCTGCCCCCATAGTGGGCACTGTCTTCACCACCCAATCCACGATCGAATCCGATGGGTTCAGCATCACCATTTTTGATTTGTTTTCCGAGCCGCCGCCTTTGGCTGCCACCTGAACATCCACCGTGTTCCCAGGCACCAGTTCGTAATGAATCACCGCGGGCGTATTATCTCCGGTGTTTTTGCGAGCCCCTGCTGGGTCGCTCAGAATCGAGGCACGCAATACATTGTCTGGGTGTAAATAGGCGCGTCGGACCCCTTCGTTGATCATGTCAGTTACCGACATCGTGGCGTCTGGCCAAGTCACATCCATGCCTACTTTGACAAAGACGGTCACAATGCCTGTGTCCTGACAAATTGGACGATGCCCCATCGCCGCCATTCGCGAATTAATCAGGATCTGAGCCAAGGCATCCTTGGCTGCCGGCGACTCTTCTCGCTCATAGGCTTCGTTGACCGCCCGGATAAAGTCCACCGGGTGGTAGTAAGAAATAAACTGCAGCGCGTCGGCGACGCTGTCGATCAAATCATCTTGGCGAATGTCAGTCATTGGGGATCTCTCTTCAATTACTGCATGAGAGCCTACCAGAATTGGGGTTTGAGAGTATTCGCGGATAGGCGAAAAACGCGCAACCATTGCACCAAAGCGACCGTTCAGCACAGCCTCGTTTCTGGTACACTCGCGTCTTTCAACAAAACGCCACGATAAGGCGCTGGAGTTCGATGAAGAATCAATTCAACAAGGATGAGTTATTAGCCTGCGCTCACGGTGAGCTTTTTGGTGAAGGCAATGCGAAGCTGCCCGCACCTAACATGCTAATGATGGACCGTATTACAACAATCACTTCAGATGGGGGTCAGTTCGGCAAAGGCCATATGGTGGCTGAGCTCGATATCAATCCTGAATTGTGGTTTTTCGACTGTCACTTCCCCGGCGATCCGGTCATGCCCGGATGCCTCGGCTTGGATGCCATGTGGCAACTGGTCGGATTCTTCTTGGGCTGGAGCGGCCACCCAGGCAAAGGTAGAGCCTTGGGCGTTGGCGAGGTAAAATTTACCGGTCAGATTTTGCCCACAGCAAAAAAAGTGACGTATGAAATTGATATGAAACGCTTGATTGCCAGAAGCCTTGTGATGGGTATGGCCGACGGCGTGGTGCGGGTGGACGGTCGCGCGATCTATCACGCAACAGATCTCAAAGTGGGGCTCTTTACCTCCACAGACGGGTTCTAATAAAAAGCGAAAAGAAAGGAGTCGTTATGCGTCGGGTAGTGGTCAGCGGGCTGGGTATCACCTCATGTCTTGGGCTGGATGCAGCCACCGTCACTGAAAGCCTCAAACAGGGCCGATCAGGGATCCGTTTCAATCCAACCTACGCCGAACTCGGCATGCGAAGCCATGTCTCTGGCAGCATCGACATCGATTTATCCGAACATATTGACCGCAAACTGCTGCGATTCATGGGTGACGCCGCGGCCTTTGGCTATCTGTCCTTGCAACAAGCCATTGCGGACTCGGGCCTCACACCGGCCGAAGTCAGCCACCCACGGACCGGCTTGATTATGGGTTCCGGAGGCGCCTCGTCGGCCAGCCAAGTGGAAGCCGCAGATTTGTTGCGTGAAAAAGGCGTCAAACGCGTCGGACCCTATCGGGTGACGCAGACCATGGGGTCGACCGTCTCTGCTAACTTAGCCACAGCCTTCCAGATTAAAGGGGTCAATTACTCGATGACCTCGGCATGCTCCACAAGCCTGCACTGCATCGGCAATGCTGTGGAACAAATTCAGCTCGGTAAACAAGACATTGTTTTTGCCGGAGGCGGAGAAGAAGAGCACTGGACCCTGTCGTGCTTGTTCGACGCGATGGGAGCATTAAGCTCGAAGTACAACGACACCCCCACCAAAGCCTCTCGAGCCTACGATGCAAACCGTGATGGATTCGTCATCGCAGGCGGTGGCGGCGCGCTCGTCATTGAGGAATACGAGCACGCAAAAGCACGGGGCGCCAAGATTTATTGTGAGATTGTCGGCTATGGGGCCACCAGTGATGGTGCTGATATGGTCGCACCCTCCGGCGAGGGTGCGGTCCGCTGCATGCAGTTGGCCATCGATGGGGTCGACGGTCCGATCGATTACATCAATGCACACGGCACCTCTACCCCTGCCGGCGATATCGTCGAGCTCAATGCGATTCGCTCTGTGTTCGGAGACAAGGCCCCTGTCATTGGTTCAACCAAAACGTTGTCAGGACATTCGCTCGGGGCGGCCGGTGTACAGGAAGCGATTTACAGCATCTTGATGATGGAGCATGACTTCATCGCCGCCAGTGCCAACATCGAAACGTTGGATCCAGAGGCAGAGGGTATGCCGATTGCGCGGGAGCGTATTGACGGACCTATCCGCACCATTCTTTCTAACAGCTTTGGTTTTGGTGGCACCAACGCCTGCATGACGTTCCAAAAACTACCATGATGCGGCTGTACTCATCGCCGCCCTCGCCCTTCGGCCGCAAGGTCAAAATGACGGCGGCGATTTGTGGAGTGAAATCGGACATTGAGATCATTTCAATCGATGGCAACGATCCAAAGAGCGCCGAGCTCAATCCGAGCCCCCTCAATAAAATTCCGGTCTTGGCGCTTGAGAATGGGGACATTATTGCGGACTCACGAGTCATTTGTGAGCACCTCATTGACTACTCAGGCCGCACTGAAATTCTGCCGGCCGACAATCGAGTCGCCTATCTGACGCGTGCTGCAGTGGCCGATGGTGTGACTGAGGCCGCGTTGTTAATGGTCTATGAGCGGAGATTTCGTTCAAAGGACCAAATCAATGCCGAGTGGCTGAACCGGCAGAACCGTAAGGTGCTCGGGGGGCTTGAGTGGTTAAGTGCGCACTGCCAACCGATTGATACCACCCCGACGCTCGACCAAATCACACTGGCGGCTGCGCTTGGCTATCTGGACTTTCGATTTGCAGGCGAGTGGCGCACCCGATTTAAGGAGTTGGCTCTTTGGTTAACTCAGTATCAACAAATGGTTCCGTCGTTTCGTGCAACGGATCCAAGTGCTTAGCCAATAACATCCGCTCCCTCAATTGGGCCTGACGGCGAAGCACTGTCTTTCGTTTCTTCAAGCGGATTTGCCGTTGCCGAATGACAGATCCGGCATCAGTGCGTCTCATGCTTCACTCCCTCCATGGCGTAATGGCGCTCAACGGTCTCAGCCAATTCTTGGCGCCAAGATCTTGGCTTAATGCCGAAGGTATACAACAACTTCCGGGTGGACAAGATCAGTCGCTTCGGTCGAATCGCACGGCCCTGAATCGAGGCACCGCTGATGCCCACCAGCTCTTCGACTGCCAATGATTCGTTTTGGCGGGCGTGGGCGATGATGCACTCCCCCAATTCAAACCAAGACGCATCCCCTTGGCAGCCCACATGGTAGGCACCGAACGCACCGGCCCCGGCATGCAACTGATCAATTACGGCGGAAATCACTCGGGCGACGTCAAAGATCGACGTGGGACAGCCGCGCTCATCGGCAATCATTGGCAACTCAGACTCAATGCGTGCACGTGCTAGTAGCTGCGCGATAAAACTGTCCGGGCCGGACCCAAAAAGGTGCGACACCCGCAAAATGACATGCTGATCAAGCAGATTGGCTATGTCGCGCTCAGCTTCCAACCGCGTCTGGCCGTATAAATTGATGGGATGTGGCGCATCATCTTCGAAGTAGGCGATGTCTTTTTGGCCGTCAAAAATGTAATCCGTGGAGAGTTGAATCAGCGTCGCGCCGAACTCACGACACGCGATGGCCAAGCTGACCGGCAAATCATGGTTCACTCGCCGACACTCTGTTGGATCGAGCTCTGCGCGATCCACACCGGCCTCGACCAAACAATTAACAACAAAATCGGGACGACGCATCCGAATGGCCTCAAAGATCTCGCGATCGTCGGTTAAGTCGACCTCAGGTGGCATCACCACCCGCTGCTGGCCACCGCTGGCCGGCATGCTCAAAAATGCGTCGCAGAGGCTGGTGCCACCGCCGACCACGAGCACTCGGGCTCTGGGAAATCGGCTGTCGGAATCGTCGTCGAAATGCGCTGGATTAGAACGGGATTTCGTCATCAATATTCGGATCGGGCATTGGCTGACTCACAGGCTTGGGCGCCGCCTGCTGCGTAGGCTGAGGTCGGCTCGGAGCCCCGCCCATCGATGCGCCATCCG